>NZ_JBYSXL010000072.1:0-22196 GCF_058782155.1 Methylobacterium sp. FW306-05-D | reverse complement strand
ACGCAGGCGATCCCGCAGCCCGTGGTCAGGAAACTCACCACCACCACCCGGTCCGCCAGCCGCGCGGCCGAGACCGCCTGGCCGGCCTGGTCGCGGCGCAGCGCGCCGGGGGTCGGCCAAAGCAGGGATTCGAGATCGCTCCGGGCCGGCTCGGCGAGGACCGCCGCCGGCATCAGCAGGGCGCCCGCGAGGAGGCTCAAGCTTTTCCGAAGGTCCAAGCTTTTCCGAAGGTCACGGATCCGGATCGGCATCCCCAAAACATCCCCTCTCGCCGCAGGCGACGCCACACGGCTGAACCGAAGGGTAGATATGCTGGAAAAACTGCTGATGTATAGTTTGCAAGATTACTTAATAAGATTAATTATGAATGGGACGGCAATCTATCCTATCGATCGATTCAGTCTTTGTAAAAAATAGATCTCAGGACTCCGGCTTTATTCAGGTCACCGCGTCGCTCCAGCACAAGTCACGAACACAAACGCGGAAGATTTGCGCGGAGCCGTCACGGGATGTCGCGCGGCCGGGGAAGCCACGGATCTGGCGCGCAACGCTCCGATGCTTGGCACCCGTTCCAACGAATCGCCGCTCCGCCAGGTGATTTTAGCCTCGCGATCCTGCCGGGATGTAGCCCGGTTGGATCGAAACCAGGGTGTCGGCAGGAATGTGCGATCAAGCTTCGAGCGGCGCGCGTCCTTGCGGATCGGAAGCCGCCGTTCCTGTCCTCGTGAGCGCGGCCATCCAGCAAATCGATGTGGCGACACCGCCCCCGAATCGCGCTGCCGCTTGGCGGCGCCAGGTCGTTGCCGCGGCTTCCACCACCCGCTCGCGCAGATCCGGGCGGAAGAGTCGTCCCATCCGTCGCTCCGCTAGAGCGAGCCGTGAATCAGCCCGCCGCCTCTCCCTCAACCCAATTCCTTCAACACAGCCCAAACCGAAACCGCTCTCTGTACATGGTCAGCGTCGATGCTGAACTGAATTACCAATAAGCAATCCGCACAAATTAGAAACAAACTGCACAACAGGATGTCAAACCCAGCAGGCGGACGAAAAATCCGATTTACATCGGGATTTTTTCGATATTTGTTGGATCAGAGTAGAGGACGCTGGCTCGCATGTGACGGCAGATGTGGCGTCGTCGCGGAGACCAAGTCATCGGCCGTTACCAGGAGCATCCCGAATGGTTACGTCGAGCAAGGGAGCGATCAGAGCGGTGGAGACAATGGACGAAAGCAGTGCCCCCTCTGCCCAGAAACGGCACGCCACATCCGAGATGGTGGCGGCCCTATGGACAGGTTCCTTCGCAGTCCTCGTCTTCGGGCTGCAGCCCCTACTCTACGGCGCCTACGTTCGTATCCAGATCATCGACGCGGACATGGTGGGGCTCCTCGCGGCAGCCGAAATCGCTGCGGTTGCGATCGGCAGTGGCCTTGCGGTCCCGGCCCTGCGCCGCATGCCGACGTACGTACTGGCGCTGACCGGCATCGCCGTGATCTGCTTCTGTAATCTGGTGCCGATCGACGAGCGTAGCGCAGGCTTTCTATTCCCGATCCGCATGGCGGCGGGACTTGGCAGCGGCTTCCTCGTTGGGATCACTGCGGTTGCGATTGCGCGAACGCAGCGGGTCGGCAACTGGGCGGCTGCCTATCTTTTCGGGCAGGGGGCGAGCCAGTTGACCCTGATGGAATGGTTCGCCGCGGTCCAGACGGACCCCACCGCATGGCAGATTCAGTTGGGCCTAGCCGTCCTGACGGGATCGTCCGCGCTGGTCGTCCCGTTCCTGCCGAACCTTCGTGTGGCGCAGACGACCGGCCAGGTGCCGGTGAGCGATGGGCGCGGCCCGGATCGGGCGGGTGTCCTGTGTCTCATCGCCATGTTCGCCCTCGCCGGCGGATCGGCTGCGATCTGGGCGTATCTCGCCCTGTGGCTCGACGGTCGGGGCGTTCCGGCCGCCACCGCCGCATCGCTCCTCACCCTGTGCCTGGCCGGTCAGGCGCTCGGAGCGGCGGCGACGAGCGCCGTTCGCGAAGGGCCGTACGACCCGATCCGCGTGCTGGTTTCCGTCTGTGTGTTGCTGCTCGTCGTCGCTCTCTGGCTCGGCACGCCCGCTTCCGCACTGCTGAGCTTCGGATTCGGCTTCTGCTGGATGTCGGGTCTCCCCGCGCTGTCCAGTGTCCTGGCGCGGGTAGATCCGAAGCGCCGTGCGGTGCCGTTCGCAGCAGCGGCGCAACTGAGCGGCGTGGCTGTCGTGCCCACCGTCCTCGGCGTATCGTTCGCGGCGAGCCTCGACACCTTCGTGATCGCCGGCTGCACCGTGATCGCGACCAGCGCCGTCATCGTCCTGGCCATGTTGCCGACCATTCGTGAACGCGGAAGGGTAGCTGCGATATGATCACGATCATCACCAGCGAGCGCGGCGCAAAGCCCGAGCCCGGCATCGCCGTCCCGCATGGCGGAGGGACGGGCGCGAAGACCCGGCCCTCGCGCGCCGGCCAGACGCGTCGGCCGCAGCAGAAGCGGAGCCTGGAACGGTTCGAGGCGATCCTCGACGCGGCGGCGCGTCTGCTCGCGACCCATGATGCGGATAGCATCAGTCTCTACACGATCGCCGAAGAGGCGAAGATGCCCCCAGCATCGGTGTATCACTTCTTCCCGGACGGCCAGCACGTCTTCATCGCGCTGGCAGAGCGATTTTTCAGTGCTTTCTCCAGCGGCACGGGACGGATCGCGGATGACGAAATCGAGAATTGGCAGGATTTCTTCGAATTTTACTATGAATCGTCTCGGGCTTACTACAACTTAAATCCTGCGGCGCGAAAGCTCATCCTGGGTTCGGCGATCTCATGGACCATTCGTGTCCGCGATATCGAGATCGACCACGTGATCGCGCGGGCGGCCGTGGCCGAGTTGAGCCGCCTGTTCGAGATCGAGGAAACGCCTGCGTTGATCGACCGGATGGTCGAGACGATCGTGATGAACGACGCGTTGTGGTCCCTCGCCATACACAAGCACGGCCTGATCGACGACGTATCGGACGCGTATGCGCGCCGGGCGCGGATCGCCCACATGCAGACCTACCTCCCCAAAGACCTCGCCCGCCGGCCCATCCCGGGTGTGTCGGCGAACGCGACGCTTGCACCGAGACGCCGCAGACGGCCCGTGACCCCTCCGCACCTGACCCGGCCGCGAATACCCTAGCGGGCCTTCGCGCGCTCTCCCTGAGTGCCCTGTGGTCGATCCGTTCTACGACGAACATGATCGCATCGCTCCACAGTAATCGACTTAAAATTTAGCCTATAAAAATAATAAGAACGATCAGGTACGCCAGCCTCGATCGCAGATGAAGATCCGCGCGCACGCAATTGACGCGATCTACATCAAACATCGCATCGAAATTCGCGATCGGATCGACGATCCTACCTTGGAGACTGGGGCATGCTCAGGCGTAGACTTCTTGTTTGCAAAATCCTCGGATTTCTTACACTCAGCCCCGAAGCGAGAGCGGCCGACCCGGCCGCGCCCAAGATGCTGCCATCGGAAGTCGAGACATCCAAGACCGATATCGGATGGGCCTTCACTCTTAGAACGGTGAGCGACTACAATTTCTTCGGCACCAGTTACAGCAATCGCAAGCCGGCAACACAGGCCTACGCCGAACTGAACTTCTTCGACAACTTCCTATACGCAGCCGGCGCCGTGTCGTCGGTTGCGCTGCCGAACTCCGCGAGTCCACCCGCCGAAATCGACGCCTTGATCGGGTTCAGGCCAAAATGGGGTGAGTTGACCGCGGATATCGGGGTCGTGAGCCTTTTTTATCTAAATGAGCGGCGCTTTGTCTATGATGATATCATCTGGACACCGGCAAGCTTGAACACAGTCTATGCATTCTCAAAGTTTTATTACCCTATTCAGGACTTCGTTCTGGGAGGAGTAGCATATTACTCGCCAAACACAGGCGGTGGTGGCGTGCAATCCAGCTATCTGGCCGGCCAGCTTCGCTACAACATCCCGGAAAAGGCCCTTGGTTTTCTGCCTGCGGGCCTGTCCATCAGCGGCGAGCTTGGCCGGTACAAGTTCTGGAATCGTTCCGACAGCCTCCTTTTCAAAGGCACCAAGTATCCCGACTATACATACGGAAACATTGGTGTGTCCTATGCCTTCGACAAATTCACGTTCGACCTTCGTGTGCACGGAACGAACCTGACGAAAGAGGATTGCTTCCTGCTTACTGTCGACCCGTCCGGCATCCGCAACCAGACGTTCAAGTCTGATTGGTGCGGCACATCGGTCATCGCCGCACTCCAGTTCGACATATCCTCCGCCACGGGGGGAATCTTTGCGGCCGAATCGCCCGCTATCCCCGCCTCTCAGCACTGACACAGACCAATTTCCCTTACGCAACTGCAAAGGAACGCTCCATGAGTGCTTCGTCTCTCCTCGTGTCCGCAGCGATTGCGGCATTAATCTGGGTCGGTCTATATTATGGCTATAGGTTCATTATTATAAAAAATTATCTCCTCGGCTTCGAGTGGATCATCCTGGGCTTCTCCGCAGCAAATTTCTTTCTCTATTTCAATTTCGAAGCCCAGGTGCCGCTGTACATCGCCACGTTCTGTGATGCCTTCTCTCGAACGATCGGCATCCCGGTTATCGCAACGCTCGGCATTCTCCAGATCACGCATGGTCTGAAGTTGCCGCACGCGATCGAGGCCGGACTTTTCGGACTGGGTGGGATCATCGCGCTCCTCGTTCTCCTGGTGCCGTCGCTTCAGGCCATGCTGCCGATCGGTTCCGTCGTGCTTGGTGCGGTGTTCCAAATCACGCTTCTGTACATAGCCATTCGGTTATGGCGCATGAACCAATTCGGGCACGCCGCCGCGGTTTTCGTCTGCATGATTGCGCTATTGTTCATTGCAGTAATTGATGGCATCGTAAATATTCCGGATGATCAAAACAATCTGTTCTTTAATTTCTACGTTTTAGCGCATTCGGTCTGGGCTTTGTCATTCGCAGAAATATTCTATGCCTGCCGTTTGCTCGAGAGCGTCGAGGACAAGCGGCGTCGAGGTGTGCTCTCCCTGTCGCCGACCTGACGCGAACTGTCCCAAGCCCACCGGTGGTTCGGGGGCGAGGAGGGGCGGCCGATAGGTTGCCGGGCCTCCGGATTAGCCCCTCCCAACGCGGACATCATTTCACGAAGTTTTGCTTCCGTCCCTTTCTGGGAGCCCGGGACGTAACTGGAATCTCCTGGGAAGCTTTGAAGCAGTAGAGGAGTCTCAATTTATGTGGACAGACAGCCGGGCAAGCGCTCTCAGAGAACGTGCTGCAAAGGTTATCCCTAACGGGATGTACGGTCATGAGGCGACATTCTTGTTGCCCCCGGAATTCCCACAGTTTTTTAATCGTGCCGATGGATGCCGTCTCTGGGATGCAGACGACAATTGTTACATCGATTATATGTGCGCTTATGGCCCAAACCTTTTTGGGTATCGCTGCCAGTCGATCGAACAGGCGGCGGCGGTCCAACAGCGTGCCGGCGATACCATGACAGGCCCCTCGGAAATCATGGTCGACTTGGCGGAAGTCTTCGTCGCACAGGTCAGCCATGCAGATTGGGCGATGTTCTGCAAGAACGGAACCGATGCGACCTCAATGGCCATGGTGATCGCCAGAGCCTATCGCAACCGCAAGACGATCCTGTGTGCCCGTGGCGCGTATCACGGCGCAGCTCCGTGGTGCACACCGATTCCGGCCGGGATTGTTGCCGCAGATCGGGCGCACATCGTCTATTACGACTACAACGATGCGAACAGCCTGGCGGACACCTTCAAAGCCCATGCGGGCGATGTGGCGGCGGTCTTCGCCACACCGTTCCGGCATGAGGTCTTCTACGATCAGTACGAGCCGGGACTCGAATATGCCACGACGGCGCGCCGGCTCTGCGACGAGCACGACGCGCTCCTCGTCGTCGACGATGTCCGGGCCGGCTTTCGCATCGCGCGCGATTGCAGTTGGGAAGCGATCGGTGTGCGACCTGACCTGAGCACCTGGGGCAAATGTTTCGCCAACGGCTATCCCATCTCGGCGCTGCTTGGAGCCGAGAAGGTCCGCAAAGCCGCAGGCGAAGTCTACGTCACGGGATCGTTCTGGTTCTCGGCCACACCGATGGCCGCGGCGATCGAGACCCTGCGTCTCATCCGTGAAACCGACTACCTGGAACGGATCAACCACGTCGGCCAGCGTCTGCGCGAGGGGTTGCACCAACAGGCCGAAGCGAACGGCTTTAGCCTGCGGCAAACGGGGCCGGTGGTGATGCCGCAGATCCTGTTCGATGAGGATCCCGATTTCCGCATCGGCTACGGCTGGGTGACGGAATGCCTGAAACTGGGGGTCTACCTGCATCCGTATCACAACATGTTCATCTCCGCCGCCCACACCGAAGCGGACGTCGCCGAAACGCTGAATGCAACCGGCCGGGCATTCGAGATCGTGAGACGGCAGCGGCACACCTTGCAGCCCCATCCGACCCTCTACAAGCTGATGAAGTCGCACCTCAGGGTATAGGGTATACTTCGCCAACGTTGTCTCTGGTTCGGCGAATTCGGCGAATAATAATACAAGTATTACGAGAAGCCGGCGCCCCTCGTAAACCAATGGTTATGGGAATACCCTCGCGTGAGATTCCCCTGCTCAATCGGACAGCCGAGGAACTGGCTTCACGCGCTGTCCTGGCGTTGCTCGAAGGTCCCGAAAGCCACCGCTTCTTGCCTGAAACCCGTGCGGCCGGGATGGAAACGACCAGGATTTCACCTTCATAATTACAGAGAATCGAATGAAGACGTACGCACATATGTCGCTTCAATACGAGGAACGGAAGCAGGCGCTCTCCGAAATCGGCGGCCCCTTCGCCGACGGTGTGGCCTGGATCGAGGGGGATTTGATCCCGATCAAGCAGGCGCGGATTCCGATCATCGATCAGGGATTTCTCCATTCGGATCTCACCTACGACGTTCCGGCGGTCTGGGACGGACGCTTCTTTCGGCTCGACGACCATATCGAGCGGCTCTTTGAAAGCTGTAAGAAGGTTCGGCTGGAGAGTCCGATGGATCAAGCCACGATGCGGACGACACTCGTCGACATGATTGCGCGTTCGGGAATCAAGGATGCCTATGTAGAGATGATCGTCACGCGTGGGTTTCGCTTCGTGCGCGATGCGTCGGACGAGCCTCATGTCGCCAACCTCTACATGCTGGCGGTCCCCTATTCATGGGCGATGCCGCTCGAATTTCATCCGCACGGCAGTACGGCCGTGGTCACGCGCACGGTGCGGCGGGTGCCGCCGGGGGCCATCGACCCGACGGTGAAGAACCTGCAATGGGGCGATCTCATCCGCGGGCTGCAGGAGGCGCGCGATCGTGGATCGATCTATCCGCTGCTGCCCGACGGCGACGGAAACCTCACCGAAGGCGCCGGATACAACGTCTTCGTGATCAGGAATGGCGCCTTGAGGACGCCCCGGCGCGGCGTGCTCGAAGGCATCACGCGGCGCACGATTCTTGAGCTCGCCGCCGAGAAGGGATTACGGGCGGACGTGACCGAGGTGGCCATCGAGGAACTCTATCGGGCCGATGAGATCTTCCTGTGCACGACGGCGGGGGGAGTGATGCCCATCACCGAACTCGACGGCGACCCCGTCGGCGACGGTCAGGTCGGGCCGATCACGGGTGAGATCTGGGATGCATACTGGCAGGCCCACTACGACCCGAAATACAGTTTCCAGATTCCTTACGCGTAAGGACCTCTGTCGCATCACCCCAGTATCGCCGCTCCCCGTGGCAGGATTCACGGCGCGGTGCCTCTGCGACACCAAGGCGGATCGGTACCGAACAGGACCGATCCCGCATCCTCCCTTGGATGACGCTCTTCGACGGTGTTTCGGCATGCAACTTTGGGCCTGACGCAATCTTGAAGCAGGGTGGCCCAGGGTGAACCGCCCCGGGTTTCCCGGGGGCGATTTGGTTTGGGTCAAGCGGCCAAGGGTTGGGCCGTCGCCGGATGATGGTCGCGTGCTTCCGCTTCCGCGGGAGGTCCGCTGCCGATCGGTTCGAGCAGCCGACGGTGATGGAACCCATCCCCCCATTCGAGGGTGGCGAACTCGACCGCCTCGACGGATCGCCATGGTCCACGGCGATGGATCGGCTCGGCCTCGAACAGACCGTCGATCGGCTCGGCCAAGGCGTTGTCGCAGCGGTCTCCGACGCGGCTGACCGAGGGCTCGACGCCGGCCTCCGCCGGCCGCTCCGTGTCGCGCAGAGCAAGATGTTGGCTCCCCCTGTCGCTCTGGTGCACGAGCCCGCCCCCCTGAACGGGACGGCGTTCAGGCAGGGCCTGCTCCGGGGCGTCGCGCACGAAGATGGCATGCGCCGTGCGGGAGACCCGCCATCCAACGATGCGCCGGGCATCGGCATCGATCACGAAGGCCACATCGACAAAGCCGCGCCACGTGGCGACGCAGGTGACGTCGCTGACCCACAGGGCCGTTCGGATGCGGCGCCTTGAACTGGCGGTTCACCCGGTCGAACGGGCAGGCCGCCGCTGGGTCGGGGATGGTGCTGCGACCCTTCTTCCCCCGCACGATGCCCTGCAGCCCCATGATCCGCATCAGCCGAGCGACCGTGCGGCGGGCAACCGCAAGCCCTTCCCGGCCGAGGCGTCGCCAGACCTTGCGCACCCCGTAGACCCCGAAGTTCGCTTCGAACACGGGCCGGATCTCGACCATCAGCGCTGCGTCGGAGCGAGCCCGAGCCGACAGCTTGCCGGGATCGGCCTGCCTCGCGGTACGTCGACGGGGCGATCGGCAGCCCCCTGCAGATCGGCTCGACCGCGTATAACAGCACGGTGCCCGTCGAGGGATCGCGATCCTGTCCGTGACCGGCGGTCGCGCTCGGCAAAAGCAAAACAGGCAGATGCCTTCCTCAAGACCTCGTTGTTCTCGTTGGCCTGCCGGAGTTCGCGGTTCTCGGGCGCCAGCACTTCGATCCGCTCGCGCGCGTCCGTCGTTGGTCCAGCGCGCTGGCCCTGGTCCCGCCCGGCTGACCGGACGAGAGTTCCCCAGGGGCTCGCCCGAGCAGCCGATCCTGGACGCGATCGGGCGGATCGCCCCATAGTGCGCGCCGTGCTCGCCCGGGTGGTCGAACACCATCCGCACCGCGCGCGCGGACCTCAGGTGAAAAGGGTGTGCTTCCCTTCGTCATGGCTCCATCCTCGCAAGGGTGGGAGCCTCCGGGAAACCCGGGGCGGTTCAGGGGGCTCGGCAGCCGGCTTCCGAGCTCTCGGGGTGCCCAACATCCCTCACGGGAGGCCGGGCTACTCCGCCGCCGGCGCGTGCAGCGACAGCAGGCGGGCGGTGCGGGCGTGGTCCACGGCGCGGCCGTTGCCCTCCACCGTCTCGCCGAGGTTGCGCCGCTCGTCGTTGATCGCGGCGTGGACCGCGTCGATGGCGAGGATGAGGGCGCTCACGGTGCGGTTGTCGATGTTGCGCTCGCGGGCGTGCTGGACGACGTCGGCCACGAGGTCGTCGGTCTCGCGCACGAGGCCGTCGAGGTCGGCCTTGCAGGTGGCGGCGCGCACCTCGCGCAGGATGTCGAGGAGCCGGTCGAGGACGACGTCGATGCGCTCGCGGCGCTTGCGGGCGAGGCGCTGGGCGATCCAGGCGACGCCCGAGCCGACGGTGCCGCCGAAGAACGCCAGCAGATAGATGTAGTCCTCGTAGCGCTCGAACATCGTCTGCTGTTCGCGCTCGAAATAATCCACCGCGCCGGGGTGGTTCGGCAGGCGGGCGCTGGTGGCCGCCACCGTCGAGTCGAAGTCCGGCGCCTTCATCAGGTTGGCGATGGGGGCGAGGGGCGCCAGCTTCGAGCGCCACTCGAACAGGTGCTGCGTCACCGAGGCGACGGTGAAGCGGCTGACGCCGCCGCGGGCCATCAGCCGATAGGAGGCGCCCACCGTCTTCACGTCCTCCTCCGGGCGCTTGGGGCGGCCGCCGAAGGTGCCGGCCGGGATGGTCACGGATTGGAGTTCCGGCATCCGCTGGACGATCGCCCCGCCATCCGGCACGGAGACGAAGTTGATCTTCTTCTCGGCCGAGGCGGCCTCGACGGCACGCACCGTCGAGATCGCCGCCTTCGAGGCCGGGGCGGCGATGACCGCCACCGCATCGACGCGGCCCTCGGCGACGGCACTGGTGACCTCCTGGGGGGTGAGCGCCACCAGGGCGACCCGGGCCGGGCCGAGGCCGCCCTCGGGGACCGGCTCGGCCGCCGGCTGAGCCGTGAAGTCGTAGAAGCCCAGGAGGTTCGTCAGGAACGGCAGGTCGGCCGCGTGGCGCTGGACCACGCCGAGGCGCTTGCGCGCCAGGTCCGGGAAGTTTTCGATAGCGGCCGCCTCTGGGGCGGCGATCAGCAGCGCCTCGTCGTGCAGGATCGCCAGCGTCAGCCCGTTATCGGGCAGGAGCACGTCGGGCCGTACCACCGCGAGGTCGGCCTTGTTGCGCTGGAGCGCCTCGGCGCTGTCGCGCACGTCGTCATAGAAGTCGAGCTTGAGGCGGACATCCTCGCGGCCCCGGGCAAGCGCCTGGGCGTAGGTCTGGAGCAGGGTCGCCTCGGCGCCGTCCCGGGGCCCGACCGCCACGGTCAACGTGGTCGGGCGCGACAGGTAGACCAGCATCCCCGCCACCAGGGCGAAGCCGAGGGCCAGGAGGACGAGAAGCCACTCGCGTCTCACGAGGAAAGCCGGCATGGCAGGAAGGAGCCTTTGTCCAGCGTAATCACCATATCTGCGAGACCGAAACCCGTCCGGATCGGGAAGAACCGATGACACCACGAAACGTTGCGTCCCGCCGCTCCACCGGAGCCGAACCGGAGGGCCGGGCCGAGGTGAAACCGCCGCCGCCCGTCACACCCGCCTATCTCGAACGGGCCGCCCTGCATTACCTCGAACGCTACAGCGCCTCCGTGGCAATGCTGCGGCAGACCCTGAGGCGGCGCGTCGACAAGCGCTGCCGCCTGCGCGGCGAGGATGCGGGCGCCTTCGCCGAGGCGATCGAGGCGACGGTGGCCCGCGCGGTCGGCGCCGGCCTCGTGGACGATGCCCGCTTCACCGCCGGACGCCTCGCGGCCCTGCGCCGGCGCGGCGCCTCCGCCCGCGCCCTCTCGGCCAAGCTCGCCGCCAAGGGCGTGTCGCGCGAGCAGGTGTCCAGCGCGATGGAGAACGAGCGCGAGGCGGCGGAGGCGGGCGTCGACCTCGAGGAGGAAGCGGCCCGGGCCTATGCCCGGCGCCGGCGCCTCGGGCCCTGGCGCCGGCCCGAGACGCGCGAGGCCCATCGCGACCGGGACCTCGCCGCCATGGCCCGCGCCGGCTTCGGCTACGGCCTCGGCCGCCGTGTGATCGAGGCCGATCCCGAGCCCGATCCGTTCGCGACGGACGCTTAGTCCGGATTCGGTTCCGAAGTGCGGGCTGCGACATCGCGGCGGCGGAGAAAGCCCGGATTCGCCCGCGAAAACTTGAACGAAACACGAACGAGGCGCATCTCTTCCTTATGGACGAAATGCTCGCCAAGAAGCTGCGCATCCTCGCCGATGCGGCCAAGTACGACGCCTCGTGCTCGTCCTCCGGGGCGCCGAAGCGCAGCGCGGCCAAGGGCGAGCTCGGCTCGACCACCGGCGCCGGCATCTGCCACGCCTACACGCCGGACGGGCGCTGCATCTCGCTCCTGAAGATCCTGCTGACGAACTACTGCCTGTTCGACTGCGCCTACTGCGTCAACCGCCGCTCGTCGAACGTCCAGCGGGCGAAGTTCTCCGTCGAGGAAGTCGTGACCCTCACGGTGGAGTTCTACAAGCGCAACTACATCGAGGGGCTATTCCTCTCCTCGGGCATCATCAAGTCGCCCGACCACACCATGGAACTGCTGACGCGGGTGGCCAAGTCCCTGCGGCGCGACCACGGCTTTCGCGGCTACATCCACCTGAAGTCGATCCCGGAGGCGAGCCCCTGGCTGATCGAGGAGGCCGGCCTCTACGCCGACCGGCTCTCGATCAACGTCGAGTTGCCCACCGAGGCGAGCCTGGAGCGCCTGGCGCCCGAGAAGGACGGCGCGGTCATCCAGCACGCCATCGCGCAGATCGGCGAGCGCATCGCGCAGGCCAAGGCCGAGAAGCGCCGCTTCTCCCCGGCTGGGCAGTCGACCCAGGTCATCGTCGGGGCCGACGCCACCACGGACGAGGCCCTGATCCGCAAGAGCGCGCTGCTCTACGGCTCCTACAACCTCAAGCGGGTCTATTACTCCGCCTTCAGTCCGATTCCCGACGGCTCGAGCATCCTGCCGCTGAAATCCCCTCCGCTCCAGCGCGAGCACCGGCTGTACCAGGGCGACTGGCTCCTGCGGTACTACGCCTTCACCCCCGACGACGTGGCCGACGCCACCGAGGACGGGATGCTCTCCCTCGACATCGATCCGAAGCTGGCCTGGGCCCTGAAGCACCGGGCGCGCTTTCCCGTCGACGTGAACGCCGCCGACCGCGAGATGCTGCTGCGGGTACCGGGCCTCGGCGCCCGGGCGGTGGACAAGATCATCCGGGCCCGCCGGCACACCCGCCTGCGCCTCGACGACGTCGCCCGCCTGACCTCGGCCCTGAAGCGGGCGCGGCCCTTCCTCATCGCCGCCGACTATCACCCGGCGGGCGGCCTCACCGACCGCCTCGACCTGCGGGCCCGCCTCGCCGACCCGCCGCAGCAATTGTCGCTCTTCTAGGATGGCGGGCGCGCACCGATCAGCCCCTCCCCCCGCGACGGGGGAGGGGGGGTTGCCCAGCGGCGGGCTGGAGGCCGTCGCCCTCGCCCCGGGGGCCGATCTCGACGGCTTTCGCGCCGCCGCGCGGCGTCTGGCCGGCCGGCGCGTCCCCCCCGAGCGGGTGCTCTGGTCCATCGGCGAGGCGTCCGGGCTGTTCGGGACGCCGGCCCCCGCCCCTTCCGACGAAGCCCCCTTGAGCCTGCCGCGCGGGGTGGGCGAGATGGTCGCCCGGGTGGTGCTTCACCGCGATCCCGAGCGCTACGCCCTGCTCTACGACCTGATCTGGCGCATCCTGCACGGCGAGCGCCGGTTGCTGGAGGTGTCGAGCGATCCGCTGGTCCATCGCCTGGAGCGGATGCGCAAGGCCATCGCCCGCGACCTGCACAAGATGCACGCCTTCCTGCGCTTCCGGCGGGCGGAGGGCGACGGGCCGGAGCGCTTCGTTGCCTGGTTCGAGCCGGACCACCACATCCTGGGGGCCGCCGCGCCGTTCTTCGTCGAGCGCTTCCGCAGCCTCCACTGGACCATCCTGACGCCGGAGGGCTCCGCCCGCTGGGACGGCGGCGCGCTCACCTTCGGGCCGCCGGGGCGACGCGAGGACGCACCCGCCCAGGACGGCTTCGAGGCGGGCTGGCGCGATTACTACGAGAGCACGTTCAACCCCGCCCGGACGAACCTCGCCGCGATGCGGGCGGAGATGCCGAAGAAGTACTGGCGCAACATGCCGGAGACCGCCGCCATCCCGGGCCTCGTCCGGCAGGCGGCGGCGCGCACGGGCGCCATGATCGAGAGGGAGCCGCAGATGCCGGTCAAGCGCAACCCCGCCCGCGCCGTCGCGGCCATGGCGGACCAGGCCCCGGATTCGCTGGAGGCCCTCAACGCCATCATCCGACGCTCGGAGCCGCTGGTGCCGGGGGCGACCCAGGCCGTCCTCGGCGAGGGGCCGGTGGGCGCCTCGATCGCCTTCGTGGGCGAGCAGCCGGGCGACCAGGAGGACCGCCAGGGGCGCCCCTTCGTCGGACCCGCCGGGCAGCTGCTGTCGCGGGCGCTGGCCGAGGCCGGGATCGACCGGGGCGAGGCCTACCTCACGAATGCGGTCAAGCACTTCAAGTTCGAGGAGCGCGGCAAGCGCCGCATCCACCAGAAGCCCACCGCCGGCGAGGTCAGCCACTATCGCTGGTGGCTCGACCGGGAGCTCGACTTCGTCGCCCCGAAGCTCGTGGTGGCGCTGGGCGCCACCGCCGTCCTGGCCCTGACCGGCAAGGCGATCCCGATCACCCGGGCGCGCGGGCCGGCCCAGTTCGAGAAGCCCTATGCGGGCTTCATCACCGTGCACCCGTCCTACCTGCTGCGCCTGCCGGACGAGGCCAAGGCGCAAGCCTACGCGGCCTTCGTGGACGACCTGCGCCGGGTCCACGACCTCGGGCGGTCCCTGGCCGCCTGAGGCCTACGCCTCCTCCTCCTTGTGGGGGCGCAGCTCCGGCGTGACCTGGTCGATCGCGGTCTCGATGGGTGCGGAGCGGCTCTCGACCCGGGTGCTGTCGACGAAGATGCGGGCCTCGCCCTCCTTCAGGCCGAGGCTGCGCAGGGCGTAGAGGGTCATGCCGAAGGCGAGTTCGCGCTCGGCCATCAGCACGAGGCCGACGCCCTGCTCCTCGAGGTGGCGGCGCTCGCCGTCGTTGTGGGCGCGCACCAGGGTGTCGATGTCCGGATGGATCTCCCGGGCGAGCTCGACGATGCGCCGCGCCGTGTGCGCCTCCGGGGTCGCCACCACGATCAGCCGGGCCTGGGCGATGTCGGCGGCCTGGAGGATGCCCGGCGCGGTGGCGTCGCCGAACACCGCCTCGATGCCCTCCTGGCGCAGGTCCAGCACCCGGCGGCGGTCGCGGTCGAGGACGATGTAGGGCAGGTCCCAGGCCTTCAGCGCCTTGCCGATGGTGCTGCCGACCCGGCCGTAGCCGACAATGATCGCGTGGCCGCGATGCGGCGGGCCCTCGGCGGTCACCGCCAGGGCCGCCGCCCCTTTCCGCTCGAAGCGGGCGGCGAGGCTGGGACGCTCAGCGACCTTGCGCCCGACCCAGTCGGTGAGGGCGAAGAACAGCGGGTTCAGGGTGATCGACAGGATGGCGCCGCCGAGGATGAGGTCGCGCCCCTCCTCCGGCAGGAGCTTCAGGGACAGGCCGAGGCTGACGAGGATGAACGAGAACTCGCCGATCTGGGCCAGACTCGCCGCGATGGTGAGCGCGGTGCCCAGCGGATGCCGGAAGGCGAGCACGATCGCCACCGCCGCCAGGGACTTGCCGATCAGGATGACGCCCAGCACCGCCAGCACCGAGAGCGGTTCGCGGATCAGGATGCCGGGGTCGAACAGCATGCCGACCGAGACGAAGAACAGCACCGCGAAGGCGTCCTGCAGGGGCAGGGAATCGGCCGCCGCCTGATGGCTGAGGTCGGATTCGGCGAGCACCATGCCGGCGAAGAAGGCGCCGAGCGCGAAGGAGACGCCGAAGAGTTCGGCCGAGCCGAAGGCGATGCCGAGCGCCAGGGCCAGCACCGCCAGGGTGAAGAGTTCGCGCGAGCCCGTGCGCGCCGCCTGGTCGAGGAGCCAGGGCACGAAGCGCCGCCCGCCCACCAGCATCACGGCGGCGAAGACCCCGACCTTGGCCAGCGTCAATCCGAGGGTCAGCCAGATGTTGCCGTCCCCGGCATGGTGCGCGGCCCCCGCGCCGTCGCCCCCCAGGGAGGGGGCCAGCGCCGGCAGCAGCACCAGGGCGAGCACCATCGCCAGATCCTCGACGATGAGCCAGCCCACCGCGATGCGGCCCTTGTCGCTGTCGAGGAGCCGGCGCTCCTCCAGCGCCCGCAGCAGCACCACCGTGCTCGCCACCGACAGGGCGAGGCCGAAGACCAGGCCCGCGCCGAGGCTCCAGCCCCAACCCAGCGCCAGAACGCCGCCCATGGCGGTGGCCGCCACGATCTGCACGATGGCGCCCGGCAGCGCGATGGTGCGCACCGCCATCAGGTCCTTGATCGAGAAATGCAGGCCGACGCCGAACATCAGCAGGATCACGCCGATCTCGGCGAGCTGTCCGGCGAGCTGGCTGTTGCCGACGAAGCCCGGCGTGTAGGGGCCGACGAGGACGCCCGCGAGGAGGTAGCCGACGAGGGGCGGCAGGCGCAGGCGCTGCGCCAGCATTCCGCAGACGAAGGCGAGCACGAGGCCGAGGGCGATGATGGCGATCAGCTCTGTCGCATGCGGCACGGGTCGGGAATCTCCGGGTCGGGGTCAGGGGCCTCAACGGCCGTGCCGCGCGGCGCCCACGAGGGCAAGCCGCGATTGGCCCCCACGTCCACGATGCGCCCGAAATTCCGCGCCCTGCGTCGCCCCGGGTGCCGCGACGCACAACGCCCGCCGTCGGGCCGGAGTTTCGCGGAATAAGTTCGAGCGGACCGAAACGCGCCGCCTCCTCGCTTTTCCGTGAGCACCCAGGAAACTCTTGGCCGTCGCATCCTGTTGTCGAAGCAACGTTTGTTGCGTCGAGCAACGCCAGCATCATTTGCCAAGCATCTTTTGCGATGACGATCCCTTCGGCGGAACGGACGATCGATGACATCAGGTAACGAGCGCTCGATTGCCCCCCGTGCAGGCGAGACCAGGACTCCGACCGAAACCCGGAACTCGACCCTCTGGACCGTCACCCTCGCCACCGCGCTCCTCGGCTTCGTCGTGCTCCCGCGCCGGACGGGCGGAGCCTCGGCCGGCCGGGCGATGCCGAAGGACCCGACGCGCCGGCCCTCCCCCTCCCATGCGGGGGCCGATGCCCGCCGCGCGGCCGCGCGCGAGCCGGAGCGCGGCCGCGGGGCGCGCGCACCGTCCGAGATCCCGGCGAAGGGCTGGAAGGACATCGGCCTGCGGGTGTTCCACGACGTCTCGGAGAACAACATCGTCTCGGTCGCCGCCGGGGTGACCTTCTACGTGCTCCTGGCAATCTTCCCCGCAGTCGCCGCCCTGGTCTCCTGCTACGGGCTGGTGGCGGACGTGGCCACCATCAACGAGCACCTTCAGAGCCTGCAGGGCGTCATCCCCTCCGGCGCCCTCGATATCATCGGCGAGCAGGTCAAGCGCATCGCCGCCAAGGGCGACACCACCCTCGGCCTGACCTTCTTCACCGGCATCCTCCTGTCGCTGTGGAGCGCCAATGGCGGCATGAAGGCGGTCTTCTCCGCCCTCAACATCGTCTACGAGGAGCGCGAGACGCGCAGCTTCGTCTGGCTCAACCTGCGCTCGCTCGCCTTCACCGCCGGCGCGCTGCTGTTCATCATCCTGGCGCTGGTCGGCATCGTGGTGGTGCCGGCGGCGATCAACATCGTCGGCCTGAGTTCGGAGGCCTGGTACATCGCGCTCCTGCGCTGGCCGGTGCTCCTCGCCGCCGTGCTCGGCGGCCTCGCCCTGCTCTACCGCTACGGCCCGAGCCGCGACGCGCCGCGCTGGCGCTGGGTGACCTGGGGCAGCGCCGTGGCGGCCGTGGGCTGGCTCGCCACCTCGCTGGGCTTCTCGTGGTACGTCGCCAATTTCGGCAATTACAACGAGACCTACGGCTCGCTGGGCGCCGTGATCGGCTTCATGACCTGGATCTGGATCTCGACCACGATCGTGCTCATCGGAGCCGAGATCAACGCCGAGATGGAACACCAGACCGAGGCCGACACCACCCGCGGCCCCGAGCAGCCGCTGGGCACCCGCGACGCCCGGATGGCGGATACGGTGGGGGCTGCGACGTGAGGGGGAGCCCTTCAGCTCAGATCTGATTTCGAGTACGGTCGCGGTATGGATCGCAGTACCGCCCTCGGGATTCTTCGCGCGCACGAGGCTGAGTTGCGCGAGCGGGGCGTTCTGCATGCCGCCCTCTTCGGTTCCGTCGCGCGTGGCGAGGCGCATGCGGCAAGCGATCTCGATGTCATGATCGACATCGACGAGACCACCATCCGGGATGTCTACGGGTATGTCGGCGTCGTCGGGTTCATCGCCGATCTGTTCCCTGTCGAAGTGGATGTCGCAACCCGCTCGATGCTGAAGCCTCACGTACGCCCCGGAGCCGAGCGCGACGCGATCCATGCTTTCTGAGCGGGGCCGCCGCGCCCTCCTCGGCATCATCGAAAATGTCGAAGCGGCTCAAGATTTCACTGCGGACCTGAGCTTCGAAGATTTTGCCAGCAACCGGCTCCTGCTCTACGGCGTGACGCGCTGCCTGGAGATCATCTCGGAGGCGAGTCGGCGCGTCGACGAGGAAACCCGGCTCCGGAACGTCCATATCCCATGGCGGCAGATCGCAGACTCGGGGAACGTCTATCGGCATCGATATGAGCGTGTCTCGGCAAAGCTTCTGTGGGGGACCGTCCATGAGGCATTGCCTGAACTACTCACGGTATGCCGGAACGAACTACGGGCCGACCAATGATCTTCACGGCGACGTCGCCATTTCCCCCCTCCTTCCGTTGATCGATCGATGACTGCTGCCTCCTCCGAAAAGCCCGTCGGCCCCGGCGATCAGATCATCCTGGTCGACGGCTCGTCGTTCATCTTCCGGGCCTACTTCCAGTCGATCAATCAGGACCAGAAGTACAACACCCGGCCCTCGGACGGCCTGCCCACCGGAGCGGTGCGGCTGTTCTGCACCAAGATCGCCCAGTTCGTGCAGGAGGGGGCGGCGGGCGTGATGCCGACGCACCTCGCCATCGTGTTCGACAAGTCCGAGGGCTCGTTCCGCAAGGAGTTGTTCCCCGACTACAAGGGCCACCGGCCGGACGCGCCGGACGACCTCAAGCGGCAGATGCCGCTGATGCGCGACGCCGTGCGGGCCTTCGGCCTGCAGCCGATCGAGCTCATCCGCTACGAGGCCGACGACCTCATCGCCACCTATTCGCGCCAGGCCGAGGCGCGGGGGGCCGGCGTCATCATCGTCTCCTCCGACAAGGACCTGATGCAGCTCGTCGGGCCCCTGGTGCGGTTCTACGACTTCGAATCCGGCGCCAAGGGCAAGCCCGGCTACCGGCCCGAGCGCAACCTCGACCGCGAGGCGATCATCGCCAAATGGGAGGGCCTGAACCCGGAGCAGATCGGCGACGCGCTGGCGCTCATCGGCGACACCTCGGACAACGTGCCCGGCGTGCCCGGCATCGGCCTGAAGACGGCCGCGGCCCTGATCAAGGAGTACGGCAGCCTCGACGCCCTCCTGGAGCGCGCCGCCGAGATCAAGCAGCCCAAGCGCCGCGAGACCCTGCTCGCCAGCATCGACCAGGCCCGGCTCTCGCGAAAGCTGGTGGCGCTGGAGGAGAACGTACCGGTTCCGATCCCGCTCGACGACCTGCGCCTGCCCAAGCCCGACCCGCAGAAGCTCGTGGGCTTCCTGAAAGCCATGGAGTTCAACACGCTGACCCGGCGCATCGCGCAGATGCTCCACGTCGACCCGGAGGCGGTGCAGCCCGACCCGGCCCTGCTGCCGAACCGCGCGCCCGAGCCCGACGCGCCGTTCTTCCCCGACGCGCCGGTTCTTCCCAACGGGCTCGGCGACCCCGTCCCCCTCGATCCCGAGACCGTGTCCGGCGCGCCGAGCGGCGAGGTCGATCCCTTCGCCGATCTCGGCCTGCCTGACGCGGCACCCAAGCCGCGCGGCCCCTCCGAGCCGACGCCGGCCAACCTCGTGGCGGCTCGCGCCGCCGAATCCGTCAAGCCGTTCGACACCGCCGCCTACGAGACTGTCGGGTCCGTGGAGCAACTCGACGCCTGGATCGCGGAAGCGGAAGAAGCCGGGGTGATCGCCGTCGACACCGAGACGGATTCGCTGGACGCCAACAACGCCAATCTCGTCGGCGTCTCCCTCTGCGTGGCGCCGGGGCGCGCCGCCTACATCCCCCTCCGGCACGTCGAGCCCGTGACGGGCACCGACGGCAGCGACCTGTTCGGCGACGCCAAGGCGGCGACGGACGTGTTCCAGCCGGCCGGGGGCCAGATCGACGCGAAGGTGGCGATCGCCCGGCTGAAGCCGCTCCTGGAGAACCCGGGCGTGCTCAAGGTCGGCCAGAACCTGAAATACGATCTCGCCGTCCTGTCACGCCACGGCGTCCGGGTGGCGCCCTTCGACGACACCATGCTGATCTCCTACGTGCTCGATGCCGGCAAGGGCGGGCACGGCATGGACGAGCTCGCCCGCCGCCATCTCGGCCACCAGCCCATCACCTTCTCGGACGTGGCCGGCACCGGCCGGGCCAAGATCACCTTCGACCGGGTGGCGCTGGACAAGGCCACCGCCTACGCCGCCGAGGATGCCGACGTCACCCTGCGCCTGTGGCGGATGATGAAGCCGCGCCTCGTGGCCGAGAAGCGCGTGGCGGTCTACGAGACCCTGGAACGCCCGCTGGTGCCGGTGATCGCCCGGATGGAAGCCGAGGGCATCCGCGTCGACCGCAACATGCTGAGCCGGCTGTCCGGCGACTTCTCCCAGATCCTGGTGCGGCTCGAGGAGGAGATCCAGGAGGATGCGGGCGAGCGATTCCAGGTCTCGTCCCCGAAGCAGATCGGCGACATCCTGTTCGGCAAGATGGGCCTGCCCGGCGCCAAGAAGACGCCGTCCGGCCAGTGGGCCACCCCCGCGACCCTGCTCGAGGAACTGGCGCAAGCTGGCCACCCCCTCCCGAAAAAAATCCTCGAATGGCGCCAGCTCGCCAAGCTGAAATCCACCTACACGGATTCGCTGCAGCAGCATGCCGACCGCGAGACCGACCGGGTCCACACCTCGTTCTCGCTGGCCGCCACCACCACCGGCCGGCTCTCCTCCTCCGAGCCGAACCTGCAGAACATCCCGATCCGCACGGAGGAAGGCCGGCGCATCCGCCGCGCCTTCGTGGCCGCGGAGGGAAACCGCCTGATCTCGGCCGATTACAGCCAGATCGAGCTGCGTCTTCTGGCCCACATCGCCGACATCCCGCAGCTGCGCCAGGCCTTCGCGGACGGCATCGACATCCACGCGGCCACCGCCAGCGCGATGTTCGGCGTGCCGCTGGCCGAGATGACGCCGGACCTGCGCCGGCGCGCCAAGACCATCAACTTCGGCATCATCTACGGCATCTCGGCCTTCGGTCTCGCCGACCGCCTCGGCATCGGGCGCGAGGAGGCCGGGGCCTTCATCAAGCAGTATTTCGAGCGCTTCCCCGGCATCCGCGCCTATATCGACGACACCCGGCGCCGCTGCCGGGACCTCGGCTACGTCACCACCCTGTTCGGCCGGGTCTGCCACTATCCGCAGATCCGCTCCAACAACCCCAACGAGCGCGCCTCCGTCGAGCGTCAGGCCATCAACGCCCCGATCCAGGGCTCGGCCGCCGACATCATCCGCCGGGCGATGATCCGCATGGAGGCGGCGCTCCGGGCCGAGCGCCTCAACGTGCGCATGCTCCTGCAGGTGCACGACGAACTCGTGTTCGAAGCCCCCGAGGACGAGGTGGCGAAGGCCCTGCCGGTGATCACCCGCATCATGGTCGACGCCCCCGCCCCCGCCCTGACCCTGCGGGTGCCGCTGGTGGTCGAGGCCCGCGCCGCCCTGAACTGGGAGGAGGCGCATTGAGCGGGGCATCGGACGCCGCCTCCGCCTCGGCCCGGTCGAGGAAGGCGGTCATGTCGGCACTCAGGATCAGAGGCAGGTATTCGGCGATCCGTGCGTCGGGCCAGGCCCACCAGTTAATCCGCAGCAGCCGGGCGACGGTCGCTTCGTCGAAGCGGTGGCGGAGGATTTCGGCCGGGTTGCCGGTCACGATCGCGTAGGGCGGCACGTCGCGCCGCACCACGGCGCCAGCCCCGATCACAGCGCCGCTGCCGATGGTGACGCCCGACAGGATGGTGCAGTTCGCCCCGAGCCAGACGTCGTCGCCGATCACCACGTCGCCGCGGGTGTCGTGATCCGGACCCGCCTCCAGGGCCGGCGCCCAGGGTCCGCCGCCGACGATCCCGGCGATGGCCCGGAACGGATAGGTGGTCACGAGATCGGTGCGGTGGTTGCCCAGCGCGATCGTCACGCTCGGCCCGATGGAGCAGAAGCGCCCGATGGTCAGCCCGGCGAGGCCCGCCTCGAGCACCCGCGGAGCGCCGTAGGTGTGCGCCCCGATGGACCAGCCCCAGCGCTCGATCTCGCGGGCGAGGTGGAAGCGGGTCAGGTCGTCGAAGAGCGGCTGCGGTTCGGTCATTCCGGGTTCGATCCTGTCTGACGCGATCATGGCGGGCTCGTTTCCGGGGCCTCGCGAGGGCCTCGCGGCACGACCGCCGCCCGATGCGGTCATCCGGCCCCCGCCCCGGACC
>NZ_JBYSXL010000071.1:0-22267 GCF_058782155.1 Methylobacterium sp. FW306-05-D | reverse complement strand
GACCCTGGTGCCGGCCTTGAACCCGAGTGACACGGTCGTGCTCGACAACCTGCCCGCCCACAAGGTCAGCGGCATCCTAGTAGCATCCAGGTTTGGAACTCGGCCTCCCTGGCCGAGCGCTACGTGCTCAGGTGCGCCCGCCCGTGCTTCATCTCGTGCGCCTGGGCGCGATACCGCGCGGGGTGCCGGGCGCGCGTCTGGAGGGGGTACCAGGGGGGAACACCGCCGCACCAATCTGTCGATGCCCTCAGAGATTTTTTCGGTAAAACAAAGCTGCCTTCAGATCTTATGAGGCTACAGTGCGCTGCCAATTAGCTTGGCCCCAGCGGGCCATCTCCGTGAGCCGCACGGCATGAGCTACACGGACTGCATCGTGCGCCTGCGCATCACCCTAAAACGACACCAAGCCACCTGCCTGACGCACTGTTGAGGTGCCACTACGGTCGCCCTCAAGGGGCTTCATAGGGCCATCCACGCATCACTCAGAGCGATAGGGAGACCCGTCCTTGTGGCTCTGAATGGCCACGTCTGCCAATCCACTTTAATCCGATGCCATTAGCTCCTCTCTAAAATTTGTATATCCACCCGCGCTTTCGCTCTACGTAAGTATCGGACTTCCAGAGCTGGTTCTGTGAACAATATGAAATTTCTATCTGATATGAGTATTGACGAGCATGTCGATTTGAAATCTGTATACCCCTGCTTGGGCTTCGAATCATTCAGTGCCCATGGGAGGTTCGGAAGCTATGGTCGGGTTGACTCGTCTCAATGAGCCGCAGGTACAAGTTAACGCACAGCCTGGGAACTTGAACGTTGATACGGCTAATGGCTATCAGGGAGATGCCGTTGGACTGTTGTTTTCTAACGGTCAAGGCGCGGTGGTTTTCGAAGATTTCTTCGCTTTCAACGATCAAGATATCCAGGCGCGATTCCTGAGTTCTGTGGATGCTCGGCCAACCGGCGTGCAATTCGCGCCGCCCGGCCTTGGATTTCTCAACGCAAACGAAGGTGATCCCAGCGCAGCCGTACTCGCTAATTTGGCCGATCCAAACATACCCCAAAATCGAGGTTTGGTGGTTTGGGTAGAACAAGCTGCTGCCAATAATTTCGATATTGTCGGGCGCCTAATCACGGCAAACGGAGATACACTTAACGCTGCTCGCTTTATCCTAGCTAATGGTGCTGATGATCAACGTGCACCAGATGTCGCTGCGCTTCCTAACGGTCGATCCGTAGTTGCATGGCAGAATAACAACCTTGGGACCATTCAGGCAGAGATCATTGGTGCTGACGGACAAACAATCTTCGTAAATCCTTTCAGGGTCGATACTCAGGGCGGCATTTTCAGCCCATCTACCGCACCGGTTGTTGCTGGTCTGACGAACAGCAATTTTGTCATAGCTTGGGTTGGCGCCGATGTAAGTGGCGCTGGTATTCATGCTCAAGTCTTTAATGGGCAAACTGGGGCTAAGATCGGGAACGAAATTGGCACCGCTGATAACGCACTGAATTTCATCCGATCCGGGAACCAAGATCAGGTTGCCATCACGGCTCTTAGCAATGGAAACTTCGCGGTTGCATGGAGAGATGACAGCACGCGCGCGGACATAAACGGTGCCTTCGATACCAGCGGCACTGCAATCAAGGTCCGAGTTTTCGATGCAGCGGGCACACCGCTAGCGGTCAACGGTCAGAACGATATCTTGGTCAACACCGCGACCGCTGGCGATCAATCTCAACCATCCATCACTGCCGGACCCAACGGGGGGTTTGTCGTAGGTTGGACCGATGCGAGCGGGTTGGCAGATTCTGCCGGAAGGCTGGATGCGTTAGGGACCGCAATCAAAGCTCAGGCCTTCGCCGCTGATGGCTCCAAGCTTGGAGGAGACCTCCTCGTAAATACGGTCACGTCGGGCAACCAGTTCAATGTCGATCTCACGACCGGTTCGAACGGCGTCATCCTTGCGACCTTCGATGATCTCAGCGGTCAAGTCGATGCAGGTGGGCAGACCGTTGATCCCAGTGGTGGTGGCGTACAGGCGGTTCGGCTTCGAGTTGATAGTGATTCTATATCTCCCACCGTGTTCGTTTCAGTAAATGACTCTGACCTTACCCCAGGAGAAAGTGCTAACGTAACTTTCCAGTTTAGTGAAAAGGTGGCGGGCTTCACAGCTAGCGACGTTGCTGTCAGCCAGGGTACTCTGAGCGCCTTCACTCAAGTCGACGGCGATACCTTCACTGGCGTTTTTACACCGAATGCCAACTTCAAGGGCAGCGGTACCATTTCCGTGGCAGCCGCAAGTTACACGGATGAAGCTGGGAACGCCGGCTTTGCGGGGCAGACATCAGTCAACATCAGGACTGCTTCAGTCCAAGCGGAGGAAGTGTATCGCTTTTTTAATACCAAGACGGGCGGTCACTTCTTCACCATCTCGGAAAACGAACGCAACATCGTTCAGACAAGTGACCCTGTGTACAAACTTGAGGGCGTAGGCTTCGGTGCGCTTGAGAATAAATCCGTTGCGGGCGCTGAGGAGGTCTATCGCTTCTTCAACACCAAAACTGGTGGTCATTTCTTCACCACCTCTGAGTTTGAGCGGGACCAAGTCATTCAAACCAGCACGGACTACAAACTCGAAGGTATTGGCTTTTACGAGTTCGAGTCAGACCAAGGTAGCAGCACCGACGCTGTGTATCGCTTCTTCAATACCAAAACTGGTGGTCACTTCTTCACGAGTTCTGAGAACGAGCGAAACATCGTATCTAGTGCAGGAGGAGACTACAAGTTCGAGGGTATTGCTTTCTATGCTCCTGACGCTGGAACGCATCTGCTAGTTTGACCACAGTACCTAGGATTTAAGGATCACCCGTTGGCGACCCTATGAAGGCGCTGGCTGTATCAAGAGTTGACCGTCAATTGTGGTCTGGGGTTGAGCCTCGTCCATGGTTGGCGGTTTCTCACTGTGGGAGGCAGATCACCGTCCCGATACAGTTCTCTGGCATTCGATTCCCATGCGCTCCGTCCAACTCGCCCAGCTGTCAGCTTATGCTACAGTTTCGCGCTACAGGAGTGCCGTCAGATATCTGCTAAGTTAATGAAATTAAATGATTTGATAGGTTGAAGTGGTGACCTGACCGGTATTTTGGACCGAGCCGAGTGAGCGACTGTCTTGCCGGTCAAGCGGTTTGCCATGGCGTTCCGTCCCTCAGGATGGCGTTGAGGATGGTGATCAGCTTCCGAGCGGTGGCAATCAGAGCAACGAGCTTGGGCTTGCCGGCCGCGATGAGCCGGTCACGGAAGGTTTTCAGCGCGGCGTTGTGACGGCTGGCCACCATGGCCCCCATGAATAGCGCCTTGCGGACAGGCGCGCGCCCGCCCGCGATAAAGCTTCTACCGCGCCACTGACCGGATTGCCGCGTCCAGGGCGCCAGACCGACCAACGCGGCGACTTGCTTTCGGTCAAGGCTTCCCAGCTCGGGCAGCTCTGCGATCAGGGTTCGCGCGATCGTTGGTCCGACACCAGGCAGAGAGGTCAGAAGAGTCGCCTTCCTTCGCCATGCAAGGGACCGATCTACCGCTGCATCAATCGCGCGGTCGACCACACCCCGCTCCTGCTCCAACGCCTCTATGACGCGCCGGACGCTGTCTCGAATGCAGGTTGGAGCTTGGCTCGCTCGCTGCCGCTCAGAGGCGATCAGTCCTACGAGCTGCCGGCGTCTCGTGACGAGATCAGCCAACGCCTAAGTCCTGGCATCGGCCTGTGCGCGAATGGGCGGATTGGTGGCCGCCACGAACCGGGCGATCACGGTGGCGTCGATGCGGTCGGTTTTGGCACGCTGTCCCAACGCGTGAGCGAAAGCACGGACCTGTGCTGGATTCACGATCACGGTTGGCAGCCCCCAGGTGGTGAGAGAGCGTGCCACCCTGGCTTCCAAACCGCCGGTCGCCTCAAGGACGACGAGCTTCGGCTTCAGAGACCGGAGGCGTTCGCACAGCTGCTCCACGTCCTCCGTCGTACGATTAACGGCGAAGTTTGCCCCTGTGGGATGAACGTGAATATCGAGGCGGTCACGAGCCACGTCGATCCCGACAACAGGAGCGTCCATCTGATCCCATCCTTGCGCAAACGGGCTTCGCGTTGAGCGGCCCAAGCGTCTGTTCGGGTTCGATGGAACGGCGGGCGAGGACCCTGGCTCACTTGCGGGCTTGGTGGCCCCAGAGGCTAACGGTCTCTCACCCGCCACCGCGCCAAGGAGCATACCCGACGCGGGCATGATCAAGTTACAAGAGGCTACTGCATGGTAGCGGCCATGGGCAGCCGGAAGGCCAGATCCGGGAAGGTGACAGGCGCGAGCGGCTGGTAGCCCAAGGATGAATGCGGCCGAACGCGGTTGTAGGTATTCTGCCAGATCTTAATCACGGTCTGTGCCTCCTTCAGCGAGTAGAAGATTTCTTGGCGTAGGCGCTCGTCCTTCAGCTTGCCATTGAAGCTCTCACAGTAGCCATTCTCCCACGGCGATCCTGGTGCAATGTACTGGATCTGCGGGCCGGTTTTGGCGACCCACTTCCGCAAAGCCTTCGCGATCATCTCTGGGCCGTTGTCGCAGCGGATGTTGTCTGGGATGCCATGCAGGCACATCGCATCGGCCAGCGCCTCGATCACACCCAGACTGTTGATGCGCCTCGCGACCTTGAGCGCTAGGCAGGCGCGACTGTGCTCGTCGATCAGCGTCAGGATGCGCAGGCTTCGCCCATCATGGGTCTGACCCTGCACGAAGTCGAAGCTCCAGACGTGATTGCGATGGAGCGGCCGCAGCCGCACGCAGGAGCCGTCGTTCAACCACAGCCGGCTTCGCGGCCGATGCTTTTGCGGAACCTTGAGCCCCTCACGACACCAGATCCGCTGAACCCGGTCTTTCCCCACCTGCCACCCCGCTGCCTGCAGCAGCGCGGTGGCGCGGCGGTAGCCATAGCGTCCGTACTCGGACGCCAAGGCGACGATGGCGCGGGTCAGCGCATCCTCGTCAGCCGGTACCGTAGGCACGTAGCGTTGCGTGCCTCGGTGCTGACCGACGATCCGGCAGGCGTGGCGCTCCGAGAGGCCGTACTTCTCCTGGATCGAGTCGACGGCCTGCCGGCGTCGCTCCGGGGCTATAAGTTTCCCGCGGCGACGTCCGCCAGCACCTGACCCTCCAAAGACAGATCAGCCACGAGCCGGCGCAATCGCTCGTTCTCGCGCTCCAGATCCTTCATTCGACGGGCCTGATCGATCTGCAGGCCGCCGTACTCCTTGCGCCAGCCACAGTAGCTCTGCTCGGAAATCTCGGCCTCCTTGCAGGCCAGCGCCAAACTCTTGCCCTGGGCCGTCTGCACCTCGATCTGGCGCAGCTTCAGCACCACCTGCTCCGCACCCGTCTTCTGACCTCGCTTCATGCCCAGCTCCTTCGGTCCTGGCTGATCCTCTCAATCAGCCCGGTCCAAAGCCAGCCGGTCAGGTCAACCTCTTCCGCCATCACTTCGCTAGAGCATTGTCCGATCGGATTGAATCGATTGGGGTTTTGAGAGCGACGCAGATGTGATTCGACGCCCGGCTTTCCAGGAGGAGAGCCGGATGCCCTCAGCCCTGTCAGCCGATCTGCGTGAACGCGTCGTGCTGGCGATCGAGGCAGGCGCCTCACGCCGGGAGGCCGCCCGACGCTTCGAGGTCAGTCCTGCCAGTGCCGTGCGTTGGCACGAGGCCTTCGTGCGGGAAGGCCGCACACGGGCCAAGCTGATGGGCGGCGATCAGCATTCGCACGCCATCGAGGCCCATTCCGACCTGATCCGTCAGACCTATGAGGCCAAGCCTGAACTGTTCCTGCGCGAGTTGCGTGCCCGACTGGCCGAACATGGCCTGCTGGTCGGGGCGAGCAGCCTATCCCGCTTCTTCAAGCGCCACGGCATCACACGTAAAAAAACACCGGCCACGCCGCCAAGCAGGATCGGGAGGACGTGAATGCGGCGCGCCTGGCCTGGTTCGAGGGCCAGCCCGACCTCGATCCGGACAGGCTCGTATTCCTCGACGAGACCGCGACCAACACGAAAATGGCGCGTCGCTACGGACGGGCTCCGCGTGGTGAACGCTGCCGGGTGGCCGCACCGTTCGGGCACGGGAAGACCATCACGGTCACGGCGGGGCTGCGGGCCAGCGGCCTGACGGCGACCGCACTCTTCGACGGCCCCATGACTGGGGTCCGCTTCCGCCGCTATGTCGAAGAGACCCTGGTGCCGGCCTTGAACCCGAGTGACACGGTCGTGCTCGACAACCTGCCCGCCCACAAGGTCAGCGGCATCCGCGAGCGCATTGAGGCGGTCGGGGCCCGGCTGCTTTACCTCCCGGCCTACTCGCCCGACTTCTATCCGATCGAACTCGCCTTCGCCAAGCTCAAGGCCTGCTTGCGTGTCCAGGCCGCTCGCACGGTCGCGGACCTCTGTGACACCCTCAAGCAAGCCTTCGAGCGCTTCACACAAGTCGAATGCCGCAACTACCTGATGGCCGCAGGCTACGATGCCTTCGATCCGACCTGATCGGATGCAGCTCTAACTCGCGGTCGTGGAGACACCATACGCTGATCGGATGCCGCTTAAAGCCGTGATATGACCCGCGAGGAGCGAATGATGCGCGTCGCTCCATGCGCAAACACCGCTCATCGGATCAATTTTTAAAGCCGATCCTAGCATATAACATACAATACATATTTATAAATTAATGTATTGATCAACTTTCTTCTTCTCCATCATGATTTTATGAACAAGATATACGTAACACTCAGTCTCTGTATCTAAATCTATAAAAATTATTAGCGTAATATACATATTATGAATATGTATATCGCTTCACGATATTTATAGATGACAATATTCTAGCGAGAATTTTACGCAATAGTTCGTGTCCTTTCTGAACTATGATTGAATATCAGCTATATTTGCGAGTTATATAATTTTCTTCAGAGTAAGATATTTCAGTTTTAAACTTGAATAATCTTGCCAGAGAGAAAATCTCACGTGGAGATAGGTTGACCTCGTGATCATCGGCTGGTAGTCACCGGGGTTAATTAAAAGTCTGTTTTACCTGGGACCTGCCAAGTGAAATTTTTTTTAAAATCACGACAAAAGAGTGTCGTTCGCAGATACATTGAAAGTATATTTGACGATCACTACTACACTCTAAACTGTGGAGAAAACATCTCGCCTACATCCGCTTTTAAGCATTTTATGGAGGTAGGGGACCGGAAGCTTCTCAGTCCTAGCCCATTATTTAATCCCATTTGGTACCGGCAGTCTGCCAATTTAGATGCCGATTCAACTACGTCACTACTTGAACACTATCATAGCAATTACCCAAACTATGACCCCCATCCGTTATTTGAGACGCGCCTGTTCATGGCGTTCGTGAAGCGCGTGAAGGACAATCCGCTTGTCGATTATATTTCTTATACGCAAACAAACCTCAGCAAAGAAAATCGGCCTTCAGTTTCACCTTACTTCGATGCAAATTTCTACGCGACGCAAAATCCGGATGTAAATCAAGCAAAAATCGATCCGCTGTTACATTATCTTACATATGGCTGGCGAGAACAAAGGAATCCAAGTCCCTACTTTGATCTCCCTTGGTATCTCAATCGATACCCTGACATCCCTCGTGCTAATATCGAGCCACTGCAGCATTTTCTGTCTGATGGAATGGCAGAGGGGCGGCAGCCTCACCACCTGATTGATTTGGATTACTATTTATATGGCGCACCCGATGTCCGCGCCGGAAAAGTTCAGCCGTTTCGCCACTTCATAGAGTTTGGCGATCGTGAAGGACGATCACCCCACCCTCTTTTCGATCCTGCGTTCTATCGCGCGGCGCATCCAGATCTCGTCGGTGATAAGCCATTCGCTCACTACGTAGAATATGGAGCTTCTCATTTCCTAAGTCCTTGCCCGGCATTCGATGCAAAGTACTATTCTTGGCATTATCCTCATGAGTCATCTGATCCATTAAGGAGTTACATGCTCGCTCCTCCAAACGAGCGGCCACATTTCCATCCTTTAATAGATGGATATTATCAGCAGGCCACCTCCAGAAACTGCGCTTCGGGAACAAGATCGCTGACCGACTATGTGCAATTTCGTTCACATTTTGCCGTCGAGAACCTGACGCGCGGCGCAACTACGACCCCACGCCCTCTACAAGCCGCTACAAGCCGTGCCCTGAAGAACGCGGCGGTGCTTCCTGCACAGCAAGCCAAGCTCTCCGTCATCATTCCCTGCTACAAGTCAAATCTAGTTTATCTTGACGCCTGTATCGCCAGTATCATCAGCCAAACCTATCCTTACTGGGAACTCATTCTTATCGATGACGGCTCTCCCGATAAGACGACATGGAAGGCTCTCAAGAAATATCAGGAGCAAGACAATCGTATTAAAGCACTAAAATTGGCTAAGAACCGTGGTATCTCAGGGGCAACAAACGAAGGCGTCAATCAGGCGCAGGGCGACTACTTGGTATTCATTGATCATGATGATGTGATTACGCCAGACGCTTTTGAGGAGATGCTGAAGGCCATTAGTTCAGATGATGCGGATGCAGCGTATTCCGACCAAGCCTTCATCGGGACTAACAATGCGATCGAACCACCAAACTTGAAGCCGGATTGGTCACCGGCCCTCTTCGCAGGAGTGATGTATGTAGGGCATCTGTTGGTGGTAAAGACGGAAGTAGCAAAGGGGGCAGGTCTCTTCAAATCCGAATTTGACGGCTGCCAGGATTTTGAGTTCATGCTTCGCGTCGGCGAATGCACGAAGAAGATCGTCCATGTGCCGAAAGTCCTTTATTATTGGCGCCGTTCGGAGGGGAGCGTGGCCTCCGACTCGAATGCGAAGGGTAAGATCGAGTTTAAACAAGCTCGTGCTGTACAGGATCATTTCGACCGAATCGGCTTTCCGGGCCGAGCAGTTCCAGATGAACGCGTCCCACATCGCCTGAGGTTATATCCGCGATTGGAACGGGAGGTATTCTCCGTTGACGCTATTGTTCAGGGACCACTCGTGACGTCGATCGCGGACATTCGGTCCAGACTGAAAAAGGCCGGAGCAAATATTCGTCATATCGGTATTGTAGATTGGAATCACACACCCGCGGATTGTACGACTGCAGGCACCGCGCCTTGGCTTCTCTACTTGGATTCGCGGGCAGATCTGGTCGATCCAAACTGGCTCCGACATCGAATTATGCACGCCTCTCAGCCCGACGTCGCTTTCGTGGGCTCGCACATCTTTCGTCCCACCGGCGCCATTCTTTCGGCCGGCCTCGTCACCACGCCGTCCCACGGCCCTCGCGAAGCCTATGTAGGATTTCAGGACGGACAGGACGGAACGTGGGGAACTCTGTTCTGCGATCGCGAGGTTTCCGTTCTCGGCGGGACCTGTACTTTGGTGGCGCGCGAGCGGCTGAAGGCGATCGGCGGACTTTCTCCGTCCTACGTCACCTGCGAAGGGGCGATACGAGACGCCTCGTATCGCGTGACCCTGCGCGGTCTGCGAAACATATCAATCGCCGCGCGTCAGGTGGAAATAGAACACCCGAACGATCAGATGAACCTACCTTCGGAAATCGACCGGCAGATCTTCCTGGACGTTCACCGAGATACGATCTCCGCCGAAGATCCCTATTATAACGTCAATTTCGCTCGTGACAGCACCAATTTCTCGTTAGCTTAGAAGAAAATCATGCGAATTGCACTCATTTCACACTGCAATTTTCTTGGCAATAGTGCCATGCATGTCTTCAGCATGGCCGAAGAACTGCAGAGCATTGGTCATGATGTAGTTATACTGATTCCAGATAGCATTGAAACCGTAGAACGCCATCGTCCTCCGAGCTTTCCGATCATCCTCTATCGGGAGGCGCTCGAAAGTGATCTGCCTTTCAGAGAAGACGGAAAGGCAGAGATCATTCACTGTTGGACCCCGCGCGAACACGTGCGAAAGGTGACCGAAGCTTTGGTCGAGAAGGAAGGCTGCGCGTATATTTTACATATGGAGGACAACGAAGAGCAAATACTCACCGATGAGCTGCAAAATATTGACTTTGACCAGTTAGCAGATCTTCCAATTCTGTATCAAAATCTCTTAGTCAATGACTATCGAAGCCATCCGACGCACTACCGCAGGTTCGCTGAGCAGGCGGCCGGGTTCACGGGACTAATCGATCGCCTTTTGGAATTCAAACCGGAGCATGTTCCAGGTACGGTCTTCTGGGCCGGCTTTGATAGCGAATTTGAAAATCTGCCGAGTGACGCCGGCAAATTGCGCTCGCAGTACAAGATCAGCGAAGACGATATTATTGTCTTCTTCAGCGGCAATGTTCACCAATCCATAGCCAGGGATGTACGCAACCTATACCTCGCGGTCGCAGCTTTGCGCGCTCGGGGCCGCCGCGTACGGCTTCTCCGCACGGGGTGGGATTACGCCGGACTGGATCTGCCCCCCGAGGTGAGGCAGGGAAACGCTTTCATCGAACTCGGTTTTGTGGATCGCGCAGAGATCCCGACGCTTCTAGCGATGTCCGATCTGCTCGTTCAACCGGGACGAAGTGATCCATTCAATGATTTCCGATTTCCATCCAAATTGCCCGAGTATCTCGTTTCCGGAAAACCTGTGATCCTGCCGGCCTGCAACATCGGCAATGCTTTGAAGGATGGACAGGACGTCATCAAACTCTATGACGGGTCACTTACAGAACTGATGTGCGCCATGGAGCGGATGCTTGACGAGCCAGGTCTCGCTGCTCGTTTGGGTGCGTCTTCCAGGCGATTTGCGTTAGATAACCTGAGATGGTCTCGTGCAGCCAAGATCGCGTCGGATTTCTATCAGCAGGTCGCCACTTTCCAGGCGGCGCCAACGAATGGCCCGGTCGATCAACCCGTCGCGCGCCCGGTTTCGTCCGGATCCTCCCACCCGGTCGATCTTATCGGTTTCTATCTACCCCAGTTCCATCCAATTCCTGAAAATGACGAATGGTGGGGCAAGGGGTTCACCGAATGGACCAATGTGATTAAAGCGAAGCCGCAAATGTTTAACCATCGGCATCCAAGAATGCCGGCGGACCTAGGGTTCTACGACCTGCGCGCAGTTGAAACTATGCACGCACAGGCTCGAATGGCAAAGGATTACGGACTGAACGGCTTCTGTTTTTACGTATACTGGTTTGAGGGGCGCAGACTCCTCGAACGGCCAATCGATTTGTGGCTCGAAAAAGGGCCTGATTTTCCTTTCTGCATTTGTTGGGCGAATGAGAACTGGAGCCGCCGCTGGGATGGGTCTGATTCTGAAATCCTCATCTCTCAGGAGTACGCTGCAGGGTTCGAGGAGCGCTTCATCGTCGATTTTCTGCCTGTGCTCACGGACTCCCGCTACATAAGAGTGGATAATGCACCCATCCTGCCGATCTACCGAATTACCGAATTTCCAGATCCCGTTGCGAGCGTAAAAGCCTTCCGTGCGGCGGCGGCAAAGCACGGCATCCCACAAATCCATATAGTGATGATGCAATCATTCGGTTTAAGCGATCCTAGGCCCTACGGATGCGACGCCGCGATTGAGTTCTCTCCGCCTCATACGAATCGCCTCCTATTGGATCCAGCCTTCATCGACGGTGTCTATCCCGACTTCGCCGGGTATATAGAGGATTATGTCGGGGTCGCGACTCAAAGCATCAATGCGCTGCCGACGGATTATGTTCGGTATCGGGGATGCTTCCCGATGTGGGACAATACCGCGCGGCGCAAGAATCGTGGGCACATCTTCGTCAACGATGCGCCGAAAGCTTACGGTCGATGGCTCCGTTTCCTGGTCGAGGAGGCGATGACACGACGCGATAAGATCAAGCCGATGGTCTTCATCAACGCCTGGAATGAATGGGCAGAAGGCGCCTATCTGGAGCCCGATGAGCATTATGGCCACGCTTTGCTGGAGGTTACCCGTTCCGCCCTGGCACATGGCGTTGCCGATTATGCTCAGGGAGGATCGAATCCGGAACGCGAGCGCCAGTTCACCTATTCCGTTTCACGTTTGCCAAAAATATAGTAGCGCTGCGCGCTGAATCGTTCTGGGTTGTACGGTCAAGGCGCAAACGACTCCATAGAGGTGTGTGGAATGGCCTGGACCATCCTGCATGAGCGTACCTCGTGCCCCGTCTTGGCAGCCGATTTGGTGGTCAAAACTGACGGGTCCACAGCGTGACATTCCAGGTCGATGAATGGGCGAAGTTCGCTCTGGAGACATCCAAATGCACCGATTTCCGTCGAAGTCTAATGTACTCCAGTTTTTGAAGGATATCGGTGTCACGTTTGGGGCAATCGTGGATGTCGGGACGCATGCTGAAACACCCGAACTGAAGCATGCCTTTCCGGAAAACCGGCACATACTTTTTGAACCGGCCCAAGAGTTTTTTCCTAGAATTCAAGAGAACTATAAGGGGCTGGATTGGGAGCTGTTCCCTGTCGCGGTCTCTGATAGCGACGGTGAGGGTCGATTGCGCAAAGTCGCGATCACAGGGGGCGAAATTTCCCATTCGAAGCTCGAGTACGATACGACAGACGAGCAAGCGCGTGCGGAGGGCGATCTTGGCATCTTCGATATTCCTACTGTTCGGTTGGATACGTTTTTCAAGGACCGAAACGAGCCAAAGCCGTACCTGTTAAAGATTGACGTCGATGGTTTTGAGATGCCCATTCTGCGGGGAGCAGAAGGTATCTGGAGTGATATCGATCTTATCATCATTGAAGCAACGTATGATACGCTGCTCGATCGTCTCGAATATATAGCGAGACGGGGCTTTCACCTCTTGGATATCATCGACCAATGCTACTATGCAGGGACATTGTCTCAGGTCGATCTGGTGCTCGTATCGGACCGGTTACGCCGCGAAAATCCGCGTCTGCGGCCGTGGGAGACGGAAGCTTTCGCGTGGGAAAAATGGGTTCCTGTTACTAATTATGAGTCCTTCTTGTTGGAGAAGCAAAAGCAATCTGAAGTAAAAGAACTTTCGGCCGCGGGCTCTGATAGCCGTTCAGGCTTACAAACATCTGCCCGTGAAGCTATTGAAGTTTCTGATTTGGTCAATCGAGCCGCAAATTCTTCGCTATTTAACAAAATTGCAGTCATTGAGGCTTGCAAAAACAATCCTTTTCAACCGGGCCTGGTCTGGCATCCGTCCATCTTTGGATCGATGATGCAAATTGATTTACGCGAGACTGTCGCTCAGCAAATCTATCTCACTGGTGCTTTCGAGCCCGATATTCTTTGGGTCATGACGTGTCTGGTGGAACCTGGAATGTCGGTCATCGACGCAGGCGCTCATATCGGCTTTTTCACTCTGGCCCTCGGCCACCTCGTAGGACCGAACGGCAGGGTCGATGCTTTCGAGCCGACTTCTACAACCAAGGTCCACCTAGACACCAACGTTCGTAATGCGGGCTTCGAGCATGTCTTCACTCACCCCTTAGCGATCTGGAGCGAGCCGACAGAACTTCAGTTCCACGATCTGGGATCGGCGCTCAGCGCATATAATGGCGTGAGTGCGCCCCGCCTCCCGCCGGATGTGAAAGTCTCCGATATTAATCTTCATTCCGTTTCAGCCACGAGCATTGATCACTTCGTTGCGCAGAGCGGCAACAAGCCAAGCCTCATCAAGCTGGACGTCGAATGCGCAGAGTTTTCCGCAATCTCAGGAATGACGGAAACGTTAGCGACAGCCAAGCCGATCGTCATCGTCGAGATCGGTGATTTTCCTGGCACAGATGCTCCGTCGACCTACGAAACTTTGCAGTTGCTGATTCGATCGGGGTATCAGATCTTTACTGTCGAAAAATCGCAAATCAGATCTCATATCGCGCAAGACCGCCCTTACGACTATGGCAATGTCTTAGCCGTCCACCGCGATCGCATTGACGAGCTTAAATCGAAAATATCGTGCGTCGACTAAGCTCGCATAGCCAAATTCGAGATCGCCAAGGAACTTCCTGATTTATGAATCCCTCATTTAATCTTTCGGGCAAACGCGTCCTCGTCGCAGGGCATCGTGGCATGGTAGGCTCGGCGCTTGTGCGTCGGCTCGCCTCCGAAGACTGTACGATCTTGACTCTCGGTCGGGATGCGGTGGATCTGCGTCGTCAAGCAGAGGTTGAGCGCTGGATGGGGGCTGAACGGCCGCAGGCCCTTTTTCTAGCCGCGGCCAAAGTCGGCGGAATCGTCGCCAACGATACCTCCCCGGCCGATTTCCTCTACGACAACCTCATGATTGAGGCGAACCTCATCCAGAGCGCCCACGCGACGGGCGTCGAGAAACTTCTGTTCCTCGGCTCCTCCTGTATCTATCCAAAGATGGCGACCCAGCCGATGACGGAGGAGGCGCTCCTCACCGGCCCGCTCGAACCCACCAACGAGTGGTATGCGATTGCGAAAATCGCCGGGCTAAAGCTATGCCAAGCCTATCGCCGGCAGCACGGTGACGATTTCATCTCCGCTATGCCGACGAATCTCTATGGGCCGGCCGACAACTACGACCTCCAGAGCAGCCATGTCCTGCCTGCCCTCCTTCGCAAGGTGCACGAAGCCAAGCGCGACAACCGTAGGTCAATCACGCTTTGGGGGACCGGAACCCCATTCCGGGAGTTTCTCCACGTGGACGATCTCGCCGATGCCTGCGTTCACCTGATGAAGACGTATTCGGATGGAGGGCCCGTCAACGTGGGCTCGGGCCAGGAAGTTACCATCCGCGCTTTGGCTGAGGCCATCGCAGCTGCGCTCGGGTGGAACGGGCAACTTGTCTTCGACACGACGAAGCCCGACGGCACGCCGCGTAAGCGCCTCGACACTACACGCCTCGAAGCTCTCGGCTGGAAACCACAGATCGGCCTGCGCGAGGGAATCGCCGATGCCTATAGGTGGTTTCGCGAACATCATCCCGAAGCCTGATACGGCTAGCGTCGGGTAGCTGCCGGTTGCGGACTCCGCACACCGCCCGGTTCTTCGGCGCACAAAATTTTTTGAGATTCTTTTAGGAGCGACGCATGTCCACGACGCAGAAAACGGCTCTGATCACGGGCGTCACGGGACAGGATGGTGGCTATCTCGCAGCCCTGCTGCTTGAGAAAGGCTACATCGTCCATGGCATCAAGCGCCGGTCCTCGTCCTTTAACACCGGGCGGGTTGATCATCTCTACGATGATCCTAGGTTCGCGCCGACCGACTTTCACATGCACTACGGTGAACTGACGGATGCCACCAATCTGATCCGGATCATGCAGGAGACCGTGCCGGACGAGGTCTACAACCTCGGTGCCCAAAGCCACGTCCAAGTCAGCTTCGAGACCCCGGAATACACCGCCAACTCCGACGCCGTGGGCACCCTGCGTATCCTGGAAGCGATCCGCATCCTCGGCTTGAGCCAGAAAACACGCTTCTACCAAGCCTCGACCTCCGAACTCTACGGAAAAGTACAGGAGGTGCCGCAGCGTGAAACCACCCCGTTTTATCCGCGCAGTCCTTACGCCGTTGCCAAGCTTTATGCCTACTGGATCGCGGTGAATTACCGCGAGGCCTACGGTATGCACGCATCGAACGGCATCCTTTTCAATCACGAGAGTCCGACACGCGGCGAGACCTTCGTCACCCGCAAGATCACCCGCGCGGTCGCGGCGATCGAGGTGGGACGCCAGCCGACGCTCTTCCTCGGCAACCTCGACGCGATGCGCGATTGGGGGCACGCTCGGGATTACGTCGAGGGCATGTGGCGCATCCTCCAGCAGGAATTGCCGGACGATTACGTGCTGGCCACGGGCGAGATGCACTCGGTGCGCGAGTTCGTGGAGCGCTCTTTCGCGGTTGTCGGCCGGACGATCGTGTGGGAGGGAAAGGGGGTCGAGGAGCAGGGGCTCGACGAAAAGACCGGCCAAGTTCTGGTCAAAATCGATCCCGTTTACTTTCGGCCTACGGAAGTTGACCAACTCCTTGGCGATCCGACCAAGGCTCGCGAAAAGCTCGGTTGGACCCACACTGTGACGTTCTCGGAGCTTGTGGAAGAAATGGTGCGTTCCGATTTGGCGATCGCTCAGGCCAATCGGTAGAGGACCGTTCCTACTAATTAGTGACGTCGCGCTGGCCGCCACCGCAGACCATCCCGTGTGTCGGCCAGCCAGAAAACCGATGAAGTCGAAAGCGGCTATCTCTGCCCTACTGCACCGGCACGCCGTTCGTAGAAATCATCTCGAAAGTCTCACATACAGTGGTAAGCTTTCGGAGATCGCAGCCTCTCGGAATGGGCTAGGTAGGACTTTGGAGGGCGTACTTAGGCGATCGCGTCAATTCTGAGGTCTAATTTCCACCAAAGAAGCGGGTGGTGAGCACCACCGCCAAAAATCGATAGCTCTGGAAAGACGCCGGTAGGTGGCGGATGTCATTCGTAAGGATATCAGGGTCGTTTGAGCGTCAGGCTTGCCGGATCGTCGTCCAGCCTCAGGGCAGCAACGCGACCGACCTACCGTACTGGCTACCGAAGATGTGCCGATAAGCATCATCATCGCCCTCGCGTTTGATCAGAGGCGCTACGGCGATCGCTGTATCGTCGCGCGACCGCACACTAACGTGGACGTCAACGGAACCAACGACAAGCATACTCCCAAGATTTATTCTATTTAGACGCAATCCAATCAAGCAGTATAGATAATATTTAGTGCCTTCTTGTCTATTCTCTGCAGAATTAAATTATATCCGTGCCGTAGTGATATATAAATTATGTCTTATATATCTAACTGACCTTCTAATACGAGGATTTCAGGATGACAACATCGGCGCCGGACATTATCTATTTGATGAGAGCGATGAACATCCAATGGGTGCTGGATATTGGCGCCAATGTCGGGCAATTTGGATGCTCACTTATCGATCGGGGCTATCAAGGCGGACTGATCTCGTTCGAACCTACGACTGAAAGCTTTGTAGAGTTATCCGGGACGTCAGCCGCTCATGCAAACTGGCATTGTCTTCACTTAGCGCTTGGCGATGAGGATGGAGAAACAACAATACACGTTTCTGCCAATCGTGTTAGCAGCTCAATCCTGCCAGCGCTTCCTTGGTCAATTGAAGAACACGGTGCGATTGCTTCGGTGAAGCACGAAGTCACAACCATACGTCGCCTCGATACCGTTTGGTCGGAGCTTCCGCTTCCGAGCTCACCGGGCCCACTCATGCTTAAGATCGACGTACAGGGCTTTGAACCTCAGGTCCTTGCTGGCCTCGGAGACCGGTTGAGGGACGTCGATCTTCTCCTGTTAGAGGCCTCCCTGCTTCCGGTTTATAAGGGAGAAGCAGCGTTCGAAGACCTCGTCACCGAAATGCGTCGACGGGGAATGCACCCTGTTTGGATCGCCGCTGGCTGGGGAAGCGCGACAACCGGCCAGATCTTCCAATGCGATATCGCCTTTGCAAAGGAACCTTTAGTCAAAACCTCCATCTGACCCGACCGGCATCCTGTCGACCCGAGTTTTCCGTTTCCGGTCATCATTCTTTTTGTTTCGATACCTCAAGGCTGCTCACGGTGCTCGTGTCGATACCGGGCGCAACCTGAATACTGCTAATAGTGTGGACAGGAACGGACAAGCGGCAATCCGGACGCAGCGGAACTAGTAAATCGAAGCGAAATCGGCCGTTGGCGGCGCAGTTGCGTCGCGGCAATCGAGTTATGTCGGCTGGGAAGCCCATCTGGCGACGAGAGCCTGAAGTTCGGCCAAGAGTCGGCAGAAACGTCATTCGGTCATTCGGTGGTGGATGCACGGGGGGTGATAGCTTCATCAAGCATCTCAGCCTCCTTCATCACCAATGGAGAGAACGTCGGTCGAAAGTCGCTTACGATAGCCGACGTGATCTTGACTCTAATCCTGCTACGCAGCCCGGCTGGCCAGAAGACATAAATGATGCGAGGAGGGCGACGACGATCTCCGTCCACCACACGCCATCGACGGCTCCAACCCCATCTTGCCGCCGGCGGCGAGCGATGTCCGCTTTGAACCGTCGCTTTCGATCGTCGACTCACAGACGCAGGATTCGACCGATGTGCCTGTTGTTGCAGCAGTAATGGATTCGGACACGATCACCGGGCTCCCCTGCAGCGTCACCGCCGGTCCTTTCGAGCATTCCGCCTTCCTTCCCGAAGGTACCATTCGATGGACACACCGATGCGTAAGCTCCTTGCATTTGCACTTGCTGCCCTCACCCTGACTGGGACAGCCAAGGCAGATCAAACCGTCGACCTGGGCCGGATCGACAACAGCGACCGCGTGATGCCGCCGGGCGGTCCGCCTCCCGGCCGCTGGCAGGACGACCGCGACAAGGTGACGCCGGACAACATCGAGAACAGGGGGCAGGACTCGAGTAACGACGTGTCGAACATGCGCGTCATCCCGAGGGCAGATGCGGCGATCGGCACGCTGGCGAAGACACTGAGTCCGCTAGGCCCCTCGCAAGCCAATCCCTACGCCCCGGGCGCCTATCCGTCCTGGGCGCAAGGAGTCGGCTCACAATATGGCGGGTACACCGGCTACTACGACGTCAAGCCACTCGCGACCTCAAATCTCTACCTGCCGGGGGGCTCGACGACGCTATTCAACCCATTTACTTACGGCAGCCTGCAAACCGGTGGAGTGTTGACGCTCTCCACCAACGTGAACCGGCCGGGGTGCGTACAGGGGTTCACCCACCCGGGTCAGTCGGCCGGTTACGACGAGTTCGGGGCCTATGCGTTCTGTGCCCAGGTCGATAGTACCCCGCTGATGGCCAACGCAGCCGGTACCTTTACCGCGACCGGTTTCACGCCGTCCACGCCCATCGTCCTTTCAGACACCGTGAAGATCGGCGTCGGCATGTGGTTACGCACTGATGATGCGCCTGCTCAGTTCAATGGTCAGGTTACATCCTGGCTGACGAATGCGCAGGGCGCGGTGACTGCCATTACTGTCTCGGGCTGGTACAAGCGCGGTGCGGCTGGCGTGGCCGAGACCCCCAGGGGTACACACGCCTACCTAAACCCAAGGGACAAGATTTGGGGCGTACTCAACACGCCGTTTCAGAACGGCCTGATCGTCCAGGGCACCACAACGGCGGGCTCCAGCATCGTGACGATGGAATCCGTGGATGGGCTGTACCCCAACGGTCAGCTCCTGGAAGGCGTCGGCATCCCGATCAACGCCACCTTTGGCAACATCGACTATGCCGGGAAGCGCATCTTCCTGAATAAGACCGCCACCGCCAATGGCACCGTGCCCCTGACCTTCTCGAGCGGTACGGACAGCGGAAAATTTGTGGGCGAGGAGATCGATCTCTTCAACGCCGGTGTCGCCTTCACCCCGACGTGGATAGGCGACGTCACCGGCGACATCACAGCCGGCGACTATGTAGTGCGCAACATCACCGGCGGCATCCAGGCATGGCGCCCCGGCATCCTGATCTACGGGGCGGGTATCCCTGTCGGCACGGTGGTTACCTCGGTCAACATTGCGAACAACACGGCGACAATGAAGGCGCCCGCAACGGCCACGGCACTGGGTGTGGCACTTCGGGGTAAGAACCAGCTCGACGAAGGTGGTACTGGAATCGACTGTGCGGGCATCACGAAGAACTCCAACACCTGTTATCTGCAGCGCGGCAGCGTTTCCTACGGCTTCCTCTCCATGGGTGCGGGAGATACCTCATTTCTCGCGGGCTTCGACTACTTCGCCGCTCAGCCGCGCTTCGGCTTCCGCACCGACGGCAAGCTCAACGGCCATGCATCCGTGGCCGACTTCGCGGTCACCAACAACGACGCAGTCCTTTGGAAGGTGGACGGGGCCGGCAACGAAACGGCGCAGAGCGTGGACAGCGCCACCGGGTACAAGATCGCGGGCACGAGCGTCATCGATAATTCGCCCTGGACACTATACACGCCCATTGTCACATGCAACGCTGGCGCTATCAGTCGCCTAACCTCCGCAACCGGCCGCTACAAGAGGATTGGCAAGACCGTCTTCTGGCAGGCGCAGATCAACATTGCCGCCAAAGGTACCTGCTCGGCATCCCTGAACGTATCCACACCCCTCCCAGTCCACGGCGACTTTCCTTTGACCGGGCGGGACGGCGCAAGCGGAGCGGCGCTGGTGGGTATCCTTCCCAACGCGAACAGCAACGCCATTGTCCAGCGTTACGACGGCACGTTCCCCATCGTCGTGCCCGGCTCCAGCAGTGTCCTAGTCTCGGCAACCTACGAGACACAGTAGAGGCCATTCTCGGCGTTACAGCCTGAGATTACACTTCTGTAAATCTTTAGAATGTTACGCTGGATGCCGAGTTCCAAAGTCACCTCGGCGGGGTTGCAGTACGCATCGCAGAGGGTGAACACAACTGCGTGGGACACTACCCTCGTATCCGTTGAGCGTCGGGCTGTCTGCTGGGACGTCGCCGCAGTAGACAAATTCACTTAACTCAGTCAGACGCAGGCTTATCGCTTCGTTGAGGCAACACGGGACATAGTCTTGCCGAGAGCAGTCGTATTCCGCGGTCGTGGAGGCTTCCTGGCATGCAGGTGATCGAGACGGAGATTCCGGCGGTGCGGCGGGTGGTGCCCACGCGCTTCGGCGATGACCGCGGCTGGTTCTGCGAGACCTACCGGGCCGACATCCTGGCGCGGGCCGGCATCGCGGATGTGTTCGTCCAGGACAACCAGTCCTTCTCCGCCCCGCGCGGCACCGTGCGCGGCCTGCACTTCCAGCGCGCCCCCATGGCCCAGGCCAAGCTGATCCGGGTGCTGTCCGGCGCCATCCTGGATGTCGCCGTCGACCTGCGCCGCGCCTCGCCCACTTTCGGCCGGCACGTGGCCGTGCGGCTCGATGCACAAGCCGGCGAGCAGCTCTACATCCCCGTCGGCTTCGGGCACGGCTTCTGCACCCTGGAACCCGACACCATGGTGGCCTACAAGGTCGCCGGCGGGGTCTACAGCCCCGAGCACGACGGCGGCCTGCTCTGGAACGATCCGGCGCTGGGCATCGCCTGGCCGGTGAGCGAGGCCGAGGCCCAGCTCTCGGCCAAGGACCGGGTCGCCCCGCGCCTGGCCGATCTTCCGCCGCTTTTCTGAAGCTCTTGCGGCGCACGATTCTTGCGGCGGACGGCACGGCCGGCGCCGGTCCCGCGGCATCACCCCATCGCCGGATCGTCCATCCGATCCGGCCTCACGAGAGACCTTCATCCCATGCGCATCTTGGTGACGGGCGGCTGCGGCTTCATCGGATCGGCGCTCGTGCTGCACCTGGTGCAGGAGCGCGGGCACGAGGTGGCGACCCTCGACGCGCTGACCTACGCGGCCAACCCGATCTCGCTCCAGCCGCTGGCGGGCAACCCCAAGCACCGGCTCGTCGAGGCCGACATCTGCGACCCGCAGGCCGTGCACGCCCTCTACGCCGACTTCCGGCCCGAGGCCGTGATGCACCTGGCCGCCGAGAGCCACGTCGACCGCTCGATCACCGATCCGGGCGCCTTCATCCGCACCAACGTGGTCGGCACCCAGGTCATGCTCGACGGGGCGCGCCGCCACTGGGAGACGCTCGCCGGGCCCGAGAAGGCGGCCTTCCGCTTCCTGCACGTCTCCACCGACGAGGTCTACGGCTCGCTGCCGCCCGACGGCTTCTTCACCGAAGCCAGCCGCTACGACCCGCGCTCGCCCTACTCGGCCTCCAAGGCCGCCTCCGACCACCTGGCCCGCGCCTGGCACGAGACCTACGGCCTGCCCGTCCTGGTGACGAACTGCTCGAACAATTACGGCCCGCGCCACTTCCCCGAGAAGCTCATCCCGCTGATGATTCTCAACGCGCTGGAGGGCAAGCCGCTGCCCGTCTACGGCGACGGCCTGAACGAGCGCGACTGGATCCACGTGGAGGACCATGCCCGCGGCCTCGTGGCCGTGCTCGAACGGGGCCGGGTCGGCGAGACCTACCTGCTCGGCGGGCGGGCGGTGCGCAACAACCTCGCCGTCGTCAAGGCACTCTGCGCCGCCTTCGACCGCCTGCGCCCGGACCACGCCCCCCACGACCGGCTGATCACCTCCGTCGCCGACCGGCCCGGCCACGACCGGCGCTATGCCATCGACCCGTCCAAGGCCGAGGCCGAGCTCGGCTGGCACCCGACCCAGGACTTCGAGCGGGCCCTGGAGGAGAC
>NZ_JBYSXL010000070.1:0-22391 GCF_058782155.1 Methylobacterium sp. FW306-05-D | reverse complement strand
CCCTGGCCCGCCTGTGGTCGGCGCTCCGCGCCCGCCTGCGCGGCGGCTGAGCGCCCGCCTCACCCTCCCCTTCGACATCCCCACGATGGAGCCCGCGATGATCCGACCCCACGCCCGCTGCGCCGCCGCCCTCGCCGGCGGCTGCGCCCTCCCCTGGATCGCGATCGGGCCCGCCGCGGCGGCGACCGCGGACGTCACGCTCCCCTGGGGCGATGCCCTGGCGGCGGCGATCCAGGGCCTCGGGAGCCTCCTGGTGCCCCTGGCGGTGACGGCCCTGACGGCGGCCCTGGCGCGGATCGCCGGCCCCCTGCGCGTCCTCGTCACGGACAGCCTGGTGGAGCGCCTCGTGCGCAATGCCGGCGACTACGCGGTCAACGCGGTCGCCGGCGCGGCCCGCGGCCGGACCCTGACGGTCCCGGTGGGCTCGCTGGTGATCGCGGGCGCGGTCCAGCGCGGGCTCGACGCGGCGCCGGGCTGGCTCATCCGCGCCGCCGGCGGGGTCGACGGCCTCGGCGAGAAGGTGTTCCGCAGCCTGCCCCTGGCCGAGGAGGCGACGGTGGCCAACACCCTGGCGCCGGCCCTCCGGGCGGCGCGGGCCGCGCGGGCCGGTCGCCGCCCCTGAAGGCCCGGCCCGGCGCGCCACCACCCGAATTCCGGCCGGGTCCCCGCTCAGGGTTCGGCCGGACCCCTCGACCTGCGGAAGGGAGGCTGCCTTGGACAAGATCGCCCTCGAGGCCGCGCACCTGCTGGTGTCGCAGGAGGGCGCCGGCTGGATCGTCTCCGTCCTCCTCGGGCTCGCCTGCTTCCACCTGCACCGGGAGGCGATGCGCGCCCAGGAGGCGCGCCTGGGCGACACCGGCGCCACCGCGACCGCCCTGGAGCGGGCCTCACAGTCCAACGCGGCCGTCGCCGCCGCCCTGGAGAGCCGGACCCGCGTGCTGGAGGACCTGTCGCGGGTGGCGGCCGAGATCGCCCGCAGCGTCGAGCGCAACGACGAGCGCCTGCGCGAGCGGCTGGACGACATCCTGCGCCGGCTCGCCGAGACCCGGCCACGCCCCTGAGGAGAGTGCCATGGACCGCATCGCCCACCTGCTGCACCGGCGCCGCGACCGCCGCCGGACCGCGGCCCTGCGGCTGCGCAGCGCCCGGCTGCACTTCGAGCGCTCGTCGGCCGCCCTGCGGCGGGCCGCCCTCGACCACGTCGATGGCCACGCCCTCGTGGGCACGATGCTGCGCGCGACCCTGGCGCGCCTCGCCGCCCGGGACGCCGGACCGGCCTGAGCGCCGCGCCGCGCGGGCCCTGCGGGAACCGAATGGCCGAGGTTGGGCTTGGCTCCGCATTCAGGGCACATTCAGTGCCTCGTCCCTAAACGTCAGACCATGCGCATCCTCCTCGCCCTGCTGTTGATCGGACTGACCGTCGCGGGCTTCGCGACGGGCTCGATCGACACGTACGCGGAGGAGACGACGGCGGGCACCGGGGCAATCGCCGCCCCGCTCGCCGCCATCCCGCGCAGCGAGACCTGCCTCAGCCCGGCGGACCTGCGCGAGGCCGTGGCCGACAAGCGGGTGATCGCCCCGGTGGCCGCCATCCGCGCCGCCCGCCAGGTGATTCCCCGGGCCGAGATCCAGCGGGCGCGCCTGTGCCGGAACGACGAGACCCTCGTCTACCTGCTCACCGCCCTGCGCCGGGACGGGCAGTTCGTCCACGTCGTGGTCGACGCCACCACCGGGCAGGTCAGCGGACCGTGAAGGGCTTTCGGCCGGAGGCCGTTTCGCGCCGGCGCGGAGACGTCTAACGTGCGCGCCGCGCCGGCCCGCGGGTCGGGCCATCATCGTAGGAGTTCGGGACCGTGCGGTTGCTCGTCGTGGAGGATGACCGGGACATCAACCGGCAGGTGGTGAACGCCCTCGAGGAGGCCGGCTACGTCGCCGACAAGGCCTTCGACGGCGAGGAGGGCGGCTATCTCGGCGAGAACGAGCCCTACGACGCGATCATCCTCGACATGGGCCTGCCGAAGACCGACGGCGTCAGCGTGCTGCAGAAGTGGCGCCGGGCCGGCATCAAGACCCCGGTCATCATCCTCACGGCCCGGGACCGCTGGTCCGACAAGGTCGATGGCTTCGATGCGGGGGCGGACGACTACGTCACCAAGCCCTTCCACATGGAGGAGCTGATGGCCCGGGTGCGGGCCCTGCTGCGGCGCGCGGCCGGCCACGCCACCAGCCAGATCGCCTGCGGCCCGGTGGTGCTCGACACCCGCTCCGGCCGGGTCTTCGTGGACGGCAACCCCGTCAAGCTGACGAGCCACGAGTACCGCCTGCTCTCCTACCTGATGCACCATACCGGCCGGGTGGTCTCGCGGGCCGAGCTGACCGAGCACCTCTACGACCAGGATTTCGACCGCGATTCCAACACCATCGAGGTCTTCGTGGGCCGCCTGCGCAAGAAGCTCGCCGTCGACCTGATCCAGACCGTGCGCGGGCTGGGCTACCTCGTCGACCCGAACCAGCCGGTGGCGCGGGGGTGATCTCAGCAGGTTCCAGCCAGATCGGTCCGCGCGAAGTCGTCGCCTTTGAAGAGCAACGGGGCGGCATGGATCTTGGCCATCGCATAGGCGAAGCAATCGCCCATGTTGAGTTGGGCCGGGTGCCCCGTTCCCTTGCCATACCGGGCGAAGGCCGCGATCGCCTGTGTACCTGCCTCTGGCGGGATCGCCATCAGGCGGATACCGGCGGCATCCAGGAAGGCCATCAAATCGGCCTGCACGACATCGGCGGACGTTTGTCGCTTTCGGCAAAGCGCCAGCACGGCTTCATAGACCGCGATCGCAGAGGTGAACCGGTCGGAGGCGGCGTCCAGGCGATCGAGAAGGTCGTCGCTGCCGACCTCGGACGCTAGGATCGCCACCAGAGCCGAGGCGTCGACAAACATCAGGCATCACCACTGATTTCGTCGTAGAAAGCCTTGTCGGCTTCGAGGCCGGTCGGTGGATAGGAAGCGATACGCTCCTGTATCGGCCGAATCCGCTCACGCAGGCTGAGCTTTTCGGCATCGCGTCGCAATTCGTTGCCGACAGCAAGCTTGATGGCGTCGGTGAGAGCGATCCCCTTTCGCTCGGCGAGCATGCGCACAAGCCGGTCGGCTTCGGGGTCGCGGATGTGAAGTGCCATGGTCGATTCGTCGCCTCTCTCCGCGCATTCCAGGATCCTCGGATCACGGACACTGAATCCAAGGCGTTTTGGCGTTGCATTCGCCATGCGCGTCGGCATCGGTGCACGCGAGGCGGCCTCGGACATGTACATAACGTCATCACCCTGTCTACATCAATCCGGCGCGCTGCCGGGCGCGTGGCGAGGATGATCCCACATTGACGACGGACGCCGCATGATTCCCTCCCCCTCCTGGTTGCCCATGCGCCGGCGCTCGATCGCCGTGCGCCTCGCCACCTCGGCGCTGCTGGCGAGTTCCGCGATCCTCCTCATCGCCGCCTGGATCCTCACCACGCTGTACCGCGAGAACACCGAGCGGGCCTTCGACAGCCGCCTGCTGGTCTATGCCAACAACCTCGCCACCGACCTCGTCTCGCCCAACGATCCGGAGAGCCGCTCCTTCACCCTGAGCGACCCGCGCTTCGACCTGCCCCTGTCGGGCTGGTACTGGCAGATCGGGCGGCCCGACGCGAAGCCCCGCGACCTGCGCACCTCGCGCTCCCTGGTGGGCGTGCCGCTGAAGGCCGCCGCCACCCCCGACAGCAAGGCGGGTATCGGCCAGATCCGCCAGGGCTACGGCCGGGCCCAGGACGAGCGCCGCCTGCGCATCATCGAGCGCGACGTCGATCTCGGCGAGGAGGGCCGCTACACCGTGCGGGTCGCCGGCCCCGCCGACGAGATCGAGAACGACGTCGACCGCTTCCGCTTCTCGCTGATGGTCACCTTCGGCCTGCTCGGCCTCTCGCTGGCGCTCACCACCCTGCTGCAGATCCGCTTCGGCCTCGCGCCGCTGGCCAAGCTGCGGAACGCGCTCGGCGCCATCCGGCGGGGCGAATCGGACCGCATCACCGGCGAATACCCGCGCGACATCGCCCCCCTGGCCGGCGAGGTGAACCTGCTCATCGAGACCAACCGGGAGATCCTGGAGCGGGCGCGGACCCAGGTCGGCAACCTCGCCCACGCCCTGAAGACGCCGCTCTCGATCATCGTCAACGAGGTCGGCGCCGCCGACGCGCCCGAGGACCTCGCCGCCAAGATCCGCGAGCAGGCCGCGGTGATGCGCGACCAGGTGAACTATCACCTCGACCGCGCCCGGGCGGCGGCGCTCGCCGGCACGCTGGGCACCTCCACGGAGGTGGAGCCGGCGCTGGCCGGCCTCGTGCGCACCTTCGGCAAGATCTACCGCGACAAGGACATCGCCTACGAGGTCCACGTGCCGGCCGGCCTGCGCTTCCGGGGCGAGCGCCAGGACTTCGAGGAGATGATCGGCAACCTCGTCGACAACGCCTCGAAATGGGCCCACGGCCGGGTGGCGATCCGGGCCGAGGCGGTGGGCAAGAACGATTATCCCCACCTTCTCGTGGCGATCGAGGACGACGGCCCGGGCCTCGCCCCGGAGGACCGGGCGGAGGTGCTCGGGCGCGGCCGCCGCCTCGACGAGACCAAGCCGGGCTCGGGGCTCGGCCTGTCGATCGTGGCCGATCTCGCCACCCTCTACCGCGGCCGATTCCGCCTGGAGGAGGCGACCCTGGGCGGCCTGCGGGCGGTGATCGAGGTGCCGGGCGATGCGCCGGCCGGGGTGGCGACGCACTGACCTTGCCCCCGCGCCCCCCCCCCCCGCGCGGGAGTCGGCTTGGCGGGACGTCCCGACCCGCGGGCGGGTTGCGCGCCGGACGGTTTTCCCGCCCTCCGTGAGGCTTCGGGCGGGAGGCTTCGGGCGGACGGCTCACCGGTTGCACCTTCCCCCGACGTGCTGCGCGTGACACCGTGTCGCCCGAGGCCTGCATCGTGCTGGCGAAGACCCGCGTCTACATGCAAGCGGGGCAGCGTTCGGGGCGTGATGACGGCACTTTGGTTCATATTGGCGTTCATGACCGGCGCAGCGGTGTTCGCCCTGCTCTGGCCGATGTCGCGCCGGGCCAATCCCGCCGCCGCGCCGGAGGCCGGCGGCCTCGCCACCGAGACCGGCTTCTACGAGGACCAGCTGCGCGAGATCGAGCGCGACGAGGCCCGTGGCCTGATCGCGGCCCCCGAGGCGGAGGCCGCACGCACCGAGGCGGCCCGCCGCCTGCTGCGCGCCAACCGGGCCGGCGTCCCCGCCGCCCAGGACATCGCCGAGCCGGCCCTGCGCCAGCGCCGGGCGGCCTCGGCCTTCGCCCTCTCGACCATCCCGCTCGTCGCCCTCATCGCCTACGGCCTCTACGGCTCGCCGCACATGCCGGCGCAGGGCCAGGCCGAGCGGGCGGCGGTCCAGAGCGGCGACCAGGATCTCCTCAAGGCCATCGGGCAGATCGAGGCGCGCCTCGCCGCCGATCCCACCGACGGGCGCGGCTGGTCGGTGCTCGCCCCGGTCTACATGCGGATGGGCCGCTTCGACGACGCCGCCCATGCCTACGAGGCGGCCACCCGCCTCCTCGGCGAGACGCCGCAGCGCCTGTCCGACTGGGGCGAGGCCCTGGTGGCGGCGGCCAACGGCGCGGTCACGCCCCAGGCCAAGGGCATCTTCCAGCGCGCCGTCGATCTCGACGGACAGGTGGCCAAGCCGCAATTCTACCTGGCGCGGGCCGCCGAACTCGACGGCGACATCCCCCAGGCGGTCCGGCGGCTACAGGCCATGGCCGATGCCGCCCCCGCCGATGCGCCCTGGCTTCCCCTGGTCCGCGAGACCCTCGGGCGCCTCAAGGGCGAGAGCGCACCGGGACGGCTCGCGGCGCCCGAGGCCGGCGCCGCGGCCGCCCTCCAGGCCCTGCCGCCGGCGAGCCGCGACGGCGCCATCCGGGCCATGGTCGACAGCCTCGACAAGCGCCTCGCCGACCGGGGCGGTAGCCTGGAGGATTGGCTGCGCCTGGTGCGCTCCTACGGCGTGCTGCAGGAGCGCGACAAGGCGAAGGACGCCCTGGAACGGGCGCGCAAGGCCCTGGCCGACGATCCGGAGGCGAAGCCCCGCCTGGATGCGATCGCCGCCGAGGCGGGCCTGGCGGCGGCCGGCCCGGCCCCGGGCGCTCCGGCTCCCGCAGGTCCGGCGACCGCTGCGCCGGCACCCCCATCCGCTGCGCTCCCGCCCGCCGCACCGGCGGCCGGTGCGGGGTCGGACGACGCGGCCCGGGCCGGCACCGAGGCCGCCGTCGCGGCCGTGAAGGCGATGCCGGCGGCCGAGCGCGACGCGGCCATCCGCGGCATGGTGGCTGGGCTCGACCGGCGGCTGGCGGCCAAGGGCGGCAGCGTCGACGACTGGCTGCGCCTCATCCGCTCCTACAGCGTGCTGGGCGAGCGCGAGCGCGCGCTGCAGGCCCTCGACCGGGCCCGCATGGCCCTGAGCCCGGATGCGGAGGCCATGGAACGGCTCGGCGAATTGTCGCGCGAGCTGAGCCTCCAGCCCGGCGCGAAGCCGGGCACCGCCGCGGCGAAGCCCTGAAACCCTGACGAGAAGCCGCGGCCCCTGACAATCGGTCCCGGCCCCGGGCCTTGACCCGGATGGCGCCCCGGTCGACACCGGAGGACACGATGTTGCCCGCCGGGGATCGCGCCCCGCCGGGGGGCCGGCGCAGGATGCGACCCGCCCCGCCCTCCGAGCCACCAACCGGGATCCTGCCCACGTGACCCGCAAGAGCCGTCGCCTGATCCTGATCGCCGCCTGCGGCGCCGTGCTGGCCCTGGCGCTCGGCCTGATCCTGTCGGCCATGAGCGGGTCGATCGTGTTCTTCCGCTCGCCCACCGAGGTGGCCGCCCAGAGCGTGGCGCCGGGCACCCGCTTCCGCCTCGGCGGCCTCGTCAAGGACGGCTCGCTCCAGCGCGGTCCGGACCAGACCGTCGACTTCTCGGTGACCGACACCAACGCCACCATCGCGGTCCAGTACCGCGGCCTGCTGCCCGACCTGTTCCGCGAGGGCCAGGGCGTGGTCGCCGAGGGTACGCTCCTGCCCGGCGGGATCTTCCGGGCCGACACCGTGCTCGCCAAGCACGATGAATCCTACATGCCGCGCGAGGTCGCCGATGCCCTCAAGGCGCAGGGGCGCTGGCAGGAGGGCAAGGGCATGATCGACAAGCCCGCCGCGGCCGCCGGTTCCGAGACCCGGACGGCGGTCGAGGACAAGACCCTCGGCCGGCGCAGCGAGCGATGACGTTCCCCCTCCGCCGGCCGGCTTCCCGCCGGCCCATCCTCCCCCGGAAGGACACCCCGCCTTGCTGATCGAGGTCGGCCATTTCGCGCTCGCCCTGGCGCTCGCCCTGTCCCTGGTCCAGGCGGTGATGCCGGTCTGGGCCGCCCGCTCGGGCGACCAGGCCCTGCGCGCCGTGGCGACCCCGGCGGCGCTGGGCGCCTTCGCCTGCATCCTGTTCTCGTTCGGGGCGCTGACCTATGCCCACGTCACGTCCGACTTCTCGGTCCTGAACGTGATTCAGAACTCGCATACGGCGAAGCCCTTCCTCTACAAGATCTCCGGCGTCTGGGGGAACCACGAGGGCTCGATGTTGCTCTGGGTCCTCATCCTCGCCCTGTTCGGGGCGCTGGTGGCGGTGGCGCGCGAATCCGTGCCGCCGACCCTGCGGGCCAACACCCTGGCGGTCCAGGGGCTGATCACCTTCGTGTTCGTGCTGTTCATCATCACGACCTCGAACCCGTTCACCCGGGTCAGCCCGGCCCCGGCCGAGGGCAACGACCTCAACCCGCTGCTGCAGGATTTCGGCCTCGCGGTGCATCCGCCGCTGCTCTACATCGGCTATGTCGGCTTCTCGATCACCTTCGCCTTCGCCATCGCGGCGCTGATCGACGGACGCATCGACGCCGTCTGGGCGCGGGCCGTGCGGCCCTGGACCCTGATCGCCTGGAGCTTCCTGACGCTGGGCATCGCGATGGGCTCGTACTGGGCCTATTACGAGCTCGGCTGGGGCGGCTGGTGGTTCTGGGACCCGGTCGAGAACGCCTCGCTGATGCCCTGGCTGGCCGGCACCGCCCTCCTCCACTCCACCGTGGTGATGGAGAAGCGCGACGCCCTCAAGGTCTGGACGGTGCTGCTCGCCATCCTGACCTTCTCGCTCTCGCTGCTCGGCACCTTCATCGTGCGCTCGGGCGTGCTGACCTCCGTCCACACCTTCGCCACCGACCCGACCCGCGGCGTGTTCATCCTCGCCATCCTGATCCTGTTCATCGGCGGCTCGCTGACCCTGTTCGCCTGGCGGGCGCCGATGCTGCGCCAGGGCGGCATCTTCGCGCCGATCTCCCGCGAGGGGGCGCTGGTGATGAACAACCTGTTCCTCGCCGCCGGCTGCGCCACGGTCTTCGTGGGCACGCTCTACCCGCTGCTGCTGGAGATGCTGACCGCCGAGAAGATCTCGGTCGGCCCGCCCTTCTTCAACTACACCTTCGTGCCCCTGGCGATCCCGCTGCTGCTGATCGTGCCCTTCGGCCAGACCCTGGCCTGGAAGCGCGGCGACGTGCATGCGGCGACGCAGCGCCTGTTCGCGGCCCTGGCCGCCGCCCTGGTGGTGGGCCTCGCCGTGATGGCCCTGGACTGGGGCGGCCCGACGATGGCCCCCGTCGGCATCGGCCTCGGCGCCTACCTCGTCATCGGCTCGGTGATGGAGATCGTGTCCCGCGCCCGCGGCTACGGCGGCAACCGCGCCCGGGGCGCCGCGATCTGGCGCCGGGCCGCCGGCCTGCCGCGCTCGGCCTGGGGCACCGCGATGGCCCATGCGGGCGTCGGCGTCGTCGTGCTCGGCATCGCCGCCCAGGGCTGGGCGACGGAGGGGCTGAAGACCCTGAAGCCCGGCGAATCCCTCGCCTCCGGCCCCTACGTGGCGACTCTCGACCGGGTCGGCCCGCGCACCGGCGAGAACTACGCCGAGACCACCGCCTTCCTGACCATCCGCAACGCCGGCGGCGACTTCGTCGGCACCGTGGAGACCGGCAAGCGCTTCTACCCGAGCCGCAAGATGACGGTGACCGAATCCGGCCTGCTGACCATCGGGGCGAGCCAGGTCTATGCCAGCCTCGGCGAGGTCCTGCCGGAAGGCGCCATCGGCCTGCGGCTCTACTACAAGCCCCTCGTGCTGCTGATCTGGCTCGGCGCCGTGGTGATGGCGCTCGGCGGCGCCGTGTCGCTCACCGACCGGCGCATGCGGGTCGGGGCCCCGGCGCGGGCACGGGCCAAGCCCGTCCCGCCCGGCATGGCCGCCGCCGAATGAGCCGCCCTCGGCTTTCGCGCCTCGCCCTGGCGCTCGGGCTGACGCTCGCCTCCGCCGGCGGCGCCCTGGCGGTTCAGCCGGACGAGGTGCTGAAGGACCCGGCCCTCGAGGCGCGGGCGCGCGACATCTCGTCGGGCCTGCGCTGCCTCGTCTGCCAGAACCAGTCCATCGACGATTCCGATGCCCCCCTCGCCCGCGACCTGCGCCTGATCGTGCGCGAGCGCCTCACCGCCGGGGACGACGACAGGCAGGTGCAGGCCTACGTGGTCGGGCGCTACGGCGAGTACGTGCTCCTGCGCCCGGTCTTCGCCCTGCACACCCTGCTCCTCTGGCTGACGCCGGTGGCGGTCATCGGCCTGGGCCTGTTCGGGCTCTGGCGCCTGTCCCGCCGCCGCCCGCCTGCCGCCGCCGCGGGCCTCAGCCCCGAGGAGCGCGCCGAGATCGCCGCCCTGACCCGGCGGGACTGACCCCACCGGCAGAGAGGCCACGCCCGCGCGCCGATGCCTCGCTTTCGCCCCAGTGAGGCGGGAGATCGGTCCGTGGCGACGGATCACGCGGCCGGCGCAGCTTTACGAAGTCTTTACCCTGACTCGCGAGCGTCCCGTGCCATGCCGACCGCCTCGCTCTCCCGCATCGCCGCCCTGTTCGGGGCCGCCCTCGCAGCCCTCGCCGCGTCTCCGGCGCAGGCCCATCCCCATGTCTGGGTGACGACCAAGGCCGAGATCGCCTATGGCGAGGGCGGGCGCGTCACCGGCGTCCGCCATGCCTGGACCTTCGACGCCTCCTACTCGGCCTTCGTCACGCAGGGGCTCGACGCGAACAAGGACGGCACGCTGACGCCGGACGAGCTCGCCGGCCTCGCCGCCGAGAACACCGCCAACCTCGCCGAATTCGGCTACTTCACGAAGATGAAGGTCGGCGGCAAGGAGCAGGCCTTCGCCGACCCCGTCGAGCCGCGCATGGCGATGGAGGGCGACAAGCTGACCCTGAGCTTCCTGCTGCCCCTGAAGGCACCCGTGGCCCAGGGCCGGGGCGTGACGGCCCTGGAGGTCTACGACCCGACCTTCTTCGTCGCCTTCAGCCTCGCGGAGGGGGCGGACGTGGCCCGCCTCGCCGGGGCACCGGCCGGATGCGCCGCCACCCTGACGCGCCCGAAATCCGAGACGCCCGATACCAAGACCGCCGATGCCAAGCCCGGCATGTCGGAGGCGTTCTTCGAGGCCCTGACCTCTGCCTCGAACTACGGCGTCCAGTTCGCCAACCGGATCATCGTCGCGTGTCCCTAGGCGCCGCCCTCGCCGCGCGGACGGACGGGCGCTCCCGCCTCGCCCGGCAGGTGCTCCTCGCCCTGGCGGCCGTCGCCCTCGCGACCCTGATCGTCGCCGGCCTCGCCTGGCTGGTGAGCCCGGGCGTCGCCGCCCCGCCGGCGCGCTCGCCCTTCGGCATCGGATTCCGCGAGGCCGCCCCCGCCGCCACCGGTCTCGGGGGCCGAATCCTCGCCCTGCAGGCGAGCTTTTCCCGCAGCCTCCAGGCCGCGGTCCGATCCCTGAAAGCCGAGGGCGCCTGGGGGCCGATGATGCTCCTCGGCTTCGCCTACGGGGTGTTCCACGCCGCCGGGCCGGGCCACGGCAAGGCGGTGATCGCCGGCTACATCGTCGCCGGCGAGCGCGCCCTGACCCGTGGCTTCAGCCTGAGCTTCGCCGCCGCCCTGCTCCAGGCGCTGGTGGCCATCGCCCTGGTGGGGGTCGGGACCCTGGTCCTCGGCGCCACCGCCGCGGGCATGACCCGCGCCGGCACCGTGATCGAGACGGCGAGCTTCGCCCTGGTGGCCCTCCTCGGCCTCGCCGTCACCTGGCGCAAGGCCGGGCGGCTGGCGGGCGGCAGCGACCCCGCCTGCGCCCCCGGCTGCGGGCATGTCCACCTCACCGATGCGGCGGCCATCGCCCGGCTCGATTCGTGGCGCGAGCGAGCCGGCGTGGTGCTGGCCGCGGGCACGCGCCCCTGCGCCGGGGCGGTGCTGATCCTGGTCTTCTCGGCCTCGCAGGGCCTGCTGGCGGCCGGCATCGCCGCGACCCTCGCCATGGCCCTCGGCACGGCCCTGACCACCGGCACCCTGGCGAGCCTCGCGGTCTTCGCCAAGGCCTTCGCCCTGCGCCTCGCGGGCGGGCGCGGGCGGGCCGGGGCGCTCGCGGTCGGCGGCCTCGAACTCCTCGCCGGCGCCTTCGTGCTGGTGCTCGGCCTCGCCATGCTGGCCGGGCTCGCCGGCGATCTCGGCGGCTGACGGACGGCGCCGGCGCGCGCTCGCCAAGCCTGCCCTCGCCAAGCCTGCCCTCGCCAACCCCGCCGCGCCGTGGCAGTCTCGACGTCCGAGGGACGAGAGAGCGCGGACATGGCAGCAGGCATGGCGGCGGACTTAATGACTGCGGATTTCGCCCATATCCTGAACTGGCGACTCCTGGCGGGCTCGCACGAATTCCCCGGCCCGGACGGCGGCACCTGCATCAACGAGGCGGCGATCGTGGCCGCCGGACTGCCCTACCGGGCGATCCGCGCCTCGGCCGATTGCCCGCCCTGCTTCTCGCCGCCCCTGTCCGCCTACGCCCTCGGCCTGAACGACGCCATGCCGGATGCCGAGCGGCCGCGCCTGATGGCCTTCGTGCTGCGCCTCTCCGGCTCGGCCGACGCGCCGGCCGTGGAGGCGCAGCGCATCGCCTTCCTCGCCCGGGCGAGCGTCCGGCGCATCCTGCCCCCGCTCCTCGACCGGGCGGGCCTGCCCAGCCTCGCCGCCGCCTGCGCGGAGGCCGCCGATGCGGAAGAGGCGCTGGCGGCGGCGCGGGCGGCCGCCTGGCAGGGCGGGGCGCGGGCGCAGGAGGCGTCGCGGCGCGGGGCCTGGACCCAGGGCGCCCGCGCGGCGGCGGTCGCCCGGGCCGCCACCGCCGCCGCGAAGGCCTTCGCGGATGCGCGCTGCGCGGCCGAGGTCGCCGAGGGCGCCGCGCCCTTCGTGTCGGAGACCTGGGCGAGCGCCGTGGCGATCCTCGACGAGGCCCTGGCGATCGGGCGCCGGGCGGAGCCCCTCGACGTCGCCCTGGTTCAGCGACGCCTGGACGCCGCGCGAGCCGTGCCGGCCTGACGCCCGGATCAGACCGGTACGGGCGCCGCGCTCGGGTCGAAGCTCACGGTCTGGCAGTTGTCGAGCCAGACCCCGGTCAGGTGATAGAAGAAGGTGCCATGGCCGACGACCGCGATGCTGCGCTCGGGCCGGGCCGCGAGCCAGTCGCGAAAGCCGAGGACGCGGGCATCGAAGAGGGTGCGCGGCTCGATATGGATGCCGCGGGCATCGGCCTCGCCCTCCGCGTGCCACCAGATCTCCGGCAGGTGGCCCACATCGACGTCGGGAAACTCGGCGGCCAGCACGGAGGCGGCCCGGCCGACGTCGCAGCTGCTCTCCTGGCATTCCCGGTGCAGGACCTCCACGAGGATGCGCGGCCGGCTCGGATGGTCGCCGAAGATGCCCTTGGTGGTCTGGATCGCCCGGGTCAGGGGCGAGGTCACCACGAGATCGAAGGGGATGTCGTGCAAGGCGGCCCGCGCCGCCCGGACCTGCCCCTGCCCCCGCTCGGTCAGCCGGGCATCGACATGGCCCGGGTCCTGCCCGGTGAGGCGATGGGCGGCATTGAAGGTCGATTCGCCGTGGCGGACGCAGACGATGCGGGAGGGGGCCATACGGGTCCGGTTTCGATGGATGGATCGGCGGTGCCGGCGACAACCCCGCCGGGCGGCCCATCGTTGCGCCGCGCGGCGGAGCACCGCGCCTCGGCGAGAACCTCGCGGCGAGGATCACGGCTGCCACGGCAGGGCGAAGGGGGCCCGCGCAAAGAAAAAGGCCCGGTTGCCCGGGCCTCGATGGATCCCGCGCGCGGGCGCGGCGACGGGGTGGGCCTCGCGGGTCAGGCCTTGCGGGCGAGCGGGACGCGACGGCGCAGGCGGACGATCACCTCGACGCCGGCGATCTCCATGCCCTCGGGAGCGTCGGGCAGGGAATCCACGGTGATCCCGCAATCGGGCATGTCCATCACCTGGCCCTCGTCCTCGAGGAAGAAGTGGTGGTGCTCGCTCGGGTTGGTGTCGAAATAGGCCTTCGAGCCGTCGAGGGCGAGCTGGCGCAGCAGGCCGGCCTCGGTGAACTGGTGCAGCGTGTTGTAGACGGTGGCCAGCGACACCGGAACCTTGGCGCGCATCGCCTCGTCGTAGAGCATCTCCGCCGTGAGGTGGCGGTCTCCGCGGCCGAACAGCAGCCAGCCCAGGGACAGGCGCTGGCGGGTCGGACGCAGGCCCGCCCGGCGCAGGCGGTCACGCAGATCCGACAGCGGGCAACCGCGACGGCCGGCGGCCGTGTCGCCGCCGGGAACGGAGGCCCGCGCGTTCAGCACGGCCTGCAGGGGCAGAAGGTTCGACATCGGGCGGACAAACATCCCACGCGGAAAACTGGAGGCTGAGCGACATGTATACGGAACCCGCCGCCGCATCGCAACCCGAGCCCCGCGCGGGGCTGCCGAACCGCAGGCGCGGCGGTCTTGCCGGCTGGGCCGGGGCACCGCCCGGACAGGGCGCCCCCCAGTAGGGCTCGACAGGTGTCGCCGCAAGGCGTCCAACGGGCCGGCGGCCGCGGATTGGGACGTCCGGAGCCGGCGGGCAGCTTTGAGGCGCACAGGCCCTGTGTTAACGAAGCGCCGATTTCACGCCGCGTCGCCGGCCGGATCGGCCCGTGCCGGTCCGGCTCCGGGGATGACGGCGCGATGCCGAGGGGGCCTTTCCCGCCCCGGACCCATCCTTGAGGACCGATCCGCTCATCATGTCTTCCGCTTCCGATCCGAACGCTCCGTCGGGCACCGCCCCGGCGACCGCCGCGCCTCAGCGGGCCTCGCACTATTCCTACGAGGAACTGCTCGCCTGCGGCCGTGGCGAACTGTTCGGTGCCGGGAACGCGCAGCTGCCGCTGCCGCCGATGCTGATGTTCGACCGCATCGTCTCGATCGGGTCCGAGGGCGGCGCCCACGGCAAGGGCCACGTGCTCGCCGAGTTCGACATCCGGCCGGACCTCTGGTTCTTCGGCTGCCACTTCAAGAACGATCCGGTGATGCCCGGCTGCCTCGGCCTCGATGCCCTCTGGCAGCTCGTCGGCTTCCATCTCGGCTGGCTCGGGGCCCCCGGTCGCGGCCGAGCGCTGGGCGTCGGCGAGGTCAAGTTCACCGACCAGGTCCTACCCACGGTGACCAAGGTCGTGTACGGCATCGACATCAAGCGCGTGCGCCTCGGCAAGCTGGTGCTCGGCATCGCCGACGGCTGGCTGGAGGCCGACGGCACCCGGATCTACGAGGCCAAGGACCTGCGCGTCGCGCTGTTCCAGGCGCAGGCCGACGCCGCGGGCGGCTGAAGGCCGGGTCGGGTCGGCCCGGCGCAGTTGAGATCGGGACGTCCACGTCCTACCTGAGACCCACGCGAAGGTGCCGTCTCGAGAAGAAGCACCGCGAAGAGCAAGCCCCGGCGGCGGAGAGCATCGTGTCCATGCGGCGTGTCGTGATCACCGGGATGGGCATCGTCTCATCCATCGGCAACAACACCGAGGAAGTCCTCGCCTCCCTGCGCGAGGCCAAGTCCGGCATCGGGCGCTCGGCCTCCTACGCGGAGCACGGCTTCCGCAGCCAGGTCGAGGGCCGTCCCACCCTCGATCCGGAGGGCGTCGTCGACCGGCGCGCCATGCGCTTCCACGGCGGAGGCACCGCCTGGAACCACGTCGCCATGGACCAGGCGATCCGGAATGCCGGGCTGGAGGCGTCGGACGTCTCCAACGACCGGACCGGCATCATCATGGGCTCGGGCGGCCCGTCCACGAAGGTCATCGTCGAATCCGCCGCCATCGCGGTGGACAAGGGCCCCAAGCGCGTCGGCCCCTTCGCGGTGCCCAAAGCCATGTGCTCCACCGCCTCGGCGACCCTGGCGACCTGGTTCAAGATCAAGGGCGTGAACTACTCGATCTCGTCCGCCTGCGCGACGTCGAACCACTGCATCGGCAACGCCGCCGAGGTCATCCAGGGCGGCCGGCAGGACATCATCTTCGCGGGCGGCTGCGAGGACCTCGACTGGACCCTGTCGGTGCTGTTCGACGCCATGGGCGCCATGTCCTCGAAGTACAACGACACCCCGGCCCGGGCCTCGCGCGCCTACGACGCCAACCGCGACGGCTTCGTCATCGCGGGCGGCGCCGGCGTGCTGGTGCTCGAGGAATACGAGCACGCCAAGGCCCGCGGCGCGACGATCTACGGCGAGATCGCCGGCTACGGCGCCACCTCGGACGGGCACGACATGGTCGCCCCCTCCGGCGAGGGCGCGGTGCGCTGCATGCGCCAGGCGATCGAGGGCCTGAAGGGCGCCAGGATCGACTACATCAACCCGCACGCCACCTCGACGCCGGTCGGCGACGACAAGGAGATCGAGGCGATCCGCGAAGTCTTCGGACGCGGCGATGCCTGCCCGCCCATCTCGGCCACGAAATCGCTGACGGGCCACTCGATGGGCGCGACGGGCGTGCAGGAGGCGATCTATTCGCTCCTGATGATGAACAACGACTTCATCTGCGAGAGCGCGCATATCGACGAGATCGACCCGGCCTTCGCCGACATGCCGATCCTGCGCCAGCGCCGTGACGGGGCCAAGCTCGGCCACGTCGTCTCGAACTCCTTCGGCTTCGGCGGCACCAACGCGACGCTCGTCCTCAAGCACGTCGACGCCTGAGGGCGACCGATCCGGGCCGGCCTCAACCGGCCGCCCGGCTCGTTAAGGAACTGGAGAGGCCTTCCGCGGTTCATTGTTTCTATGGATTGCTGGAAGGCATCGCCATGTTGTGGTTCACCCTCGGAACGGTCGGCGGCCTCGCCATTGCCGGAACCACGGCCGTCTACATCAGGCAGGTCATGATCGACCGCGCCAACTGCGACACGGACGGCTACTTCTAGCCCCGGCCGAACGACGCGGCGCGAGACCCTATCCCGATCCCAGGCCCCGTCCCGGCTCCCGCCCGCACGGGGCCTTCGCGTTTCGCAAGCCCCTCCCGTCCTGTCGGGGCCGGACCGCACTGGGATTGGACAGGGCCACGAGCGCCGGGCTAAGCCTCCCGCCAACGATGACGGGCCCGAGGGGCCCAGGGTCCGCGTCCGGGGGAAGTTGCATGACGGGATTGATGGCGGGAAAGCGCGGCCTGATCATGGGGGTCGCCAACGATCACTCGATCGCCTGGGGCATCGCCAAGGTCCTGCACCGGCACGGGGCCGAACTGGCCTTCACCTACCAGGGCGAGGCGCTGGGGCGCCGGGTGACGCCGCTGGCGGCCTCCGTCGGCTCGGACATCGTGCTGCCCTGCGACGTCGAGGACATCGCCAGCGTCGATGCCCTGTTCACCGCCCTGGACGCGCGCTTCCCCAAGGGCCTCGACTTCGTCGTCCACGCCATCGGCTTCTCCGACAAGGGACAGCTCAAGGGCCGCTACGTCGACGTCACCACCCGCGAGAACTTCTCGCGGACGATGACGATCTCCTGCTTCTCCTTCACCGAGATCGCGCAGCGCGCGGCCAAGCGGATGCCCCGCGGCGGCTCGCTCCTGACGCTGACCTATGGCGGCTCCACCCGGATCATGCCGAACTACAACGTCATGGGCGTCGCCAAGGCGGCGCTCGAGGCCTCCGTGCGCTACCTCGCCGGCGATCTCGGCCCGGACGGCATCCGGGTCAACGCCCTCTCGGCCGGGCCGATGCGGACCCTGGCCGGCGCCGGCATCGCCGATGCCCGCCTGATGTTCAACCACCAGAAGGCCCACGCCCCCTTGCGCCGGACCGTGACCCAGGAGGAGGTCGGGGGCTCGGCGATGTACCTGCTCTCCGACCTGTCGGGCGGCGTCACCGGCGAGATCCACTTCGTCGATTCCGGCTACAACATCATCTCGATGCCCCGCCCCGACGTGCTGCAGGCCCAGGACGAGGCGGGCGTCATCGGCGACGCGGTCTGAGGCGAAAAGCTCAGTCCTCGAACAGCTCGGGCCGGCGGGCGCGCAGGGCGAGGACCAGGGTCAGGGTCTTCAGATCGGTGAATTCGCAGCGCTCGGCCATCCGGGCGAGGTCGGCCAGCGGCATCTCGACGACCCGGATGTTCTCGTGCTCGCCGTCCGCGCCCCCGCCGCCCTCGACCCGGTCGGCCGCGGCGTAGGCGGCCAGGTACAGGTGGATCCGCTCCGTCGAGATGCCGCCGCAGGAATAGGTGGCGCCGACGAAGTCGAGGTCGCCGAGGCGCAGGCCCGTCTCCTCCAGCACCTCCCGCCGCGCATTCTCCTCCGGCGTGCCCGCATCGATCAGGCCGGCCGGGGCTTCGAGCTGGCTCTGCTCGCCGGCCGCGTAGAGGGCGGGCACGCGCAGCTCGCGCACCAGGGTCGCGACCCGGCGGGCGGGATCGTAGGGCAGCACCCCCACCGAGTCGCCGTGGTCCTCGATCTCGCGCTCGGCTTCGCTGCCGTCGGCGAGGCGGACCCGGGCGAGGGAGAAGCGGCTCCAGCCCTCGTGCAGGGTGCGCAGGCTGAGGATCTCGGCTTTCATCGCAGGGACGGTCTTTCTCGCGCGGGCGCGCGTTTCGGCTCGCGCCGAAGGCAAGTGTCGGGGTGGCGGCGACCGTCGGGGCCGCCCGCCAGGGCGCCCTCGATCACCGTGATGAGATCGTCGCGGTTGATCCGGCCGCCGAGCCCGAGGAAGCCCGGTTCGCCGGCCTCGACGGTCAGGCCGTCCTCGCTGACCTCGGCCCGGCGCGTCGGGTCGGCGACGATCGCCTCCGCGATGGCGGTCTGGCTGTCCATGTCGGCCTCCCGCGCCCGGCGTCTTCAGTGTCCGAGGACGATCAGGACGGCGCCCAGCAGCACCAGCACGATCAGACCCGCCACCAGCACCGCCGCCCTGACCCGCCGCCCCTCGACGGGCGGAGCCGCGGAGGACGGAGTTCCGCCGGCGGCGACCGGTCCGGCCGCCCGGGACGGCGGCGTGATCGGGCGCGGCGGCTCGGACGCTCCCTCGAGGGAGGGCAGTCCGGGCGCGGGGGCGAGGGGTAACGGCGCGAGTCCGTCGGGGTGGGCCCGCCCGGGGAGCAGGTCCTCCAGCTCAACCGGAATGCCGGCGGCGTCGAGGTCCAGGACCACCTGGGCGATCGCCTCGGCGCTCATGCCGTGGATCGGCAGGACCGCCTGAAGGTCGGCCGGCGAGAGCTCGCCCTTCTGCCGCCCGAGGGCGATCAGCTGGTCGAGGTCCCGCTGCGCGACGGCCGGGGCGGCGTTCACCACGGACGCGGCGCCAGCGCGGCGCCGCCCGGTCCGGAGGGTCGTGCGTGTTCTGATCCGGCCATTCGCCACTCCCGACGCTCTGCAATCGGGAAACCCGTGGGGCCTCCGCGCTGTTCCCGGGCTCCCCGGGCGCCGCCCGGCCCCCGTCCGCTCACTCCTGGCTCGGGCCCACGCTGTCGGCGGCGAAGGCCCGGCGCACGCCCAGAGGCTTCGGCCGGCCCTCGGTGCTGTCGCAGGCGGTCTGGCGCTCCATCTCCGAGTTGATCTCGGCGCCCACCAGCACGATGACGATGGACAGCCACATCCAGGTCATGAAGCCGATGCCGGCGCCCAGCGAGCCGTAGATGCGGTTGTAGCTGTCGAAGCTCGCCACGTACCAGGAGAACACCCCCGAGGCGCCGACCCAGAACAGCGCCGCGAGGCTGCTCCCCCAGGTCACCCAGCGCCACTTCGCCCGGTTCCGGCTCGGGCCGTAGCGGTAGATCAGCGACAGGCTGAGGGTGACGACGCCGAGCAGGGCCGGCCAGCGCACGATCTGCAGGACGGTATCGGTGGCGGCCACGAAGCCGAGCCGGTCGAGGATCGTCGGCAGCAGCACCACCGCGCCGGTGGAGACGAGGAAGAACACCACGCTGGTGATCGTGAACAGGAAGGTGGTGGCGTAGAAGCGGATCAGGGTGCGCTTCTCGCGCTCCTTGTAGATCACATTGAGGGCGTCGAAGAGCGCGCTCACCCCGGAATTGGCGCTCCACAGGGCGATCAGCAGGCTGAGGCCCGAGGTGGTGCTGAGGGACCCCGTGCTGCGCTGCGCGATCCGCACCAGCTGGTCGGAGAACAGCTGGAGGGCGCCCGGCGGCAGGATGTCCGCGAGCAGGCTCACGTGCTGGCTGATGACGTGGGGGTCCGAGAACAGCCCGTAGATCGAGACCACCGCGACGAGGCCGGGGAACACCGCCAGCAGGGCGAAGAACGCGACGCCCCCGGCCGTCGTCAGCACCCGGTCCTGCGGCATCGCCCAGAACACCCGCCACAGGATGTCCCGCCACCCGTCTCTGGGGATGTCGACGGGGTCGGTGGCACGCCGGCCGCGGCCGGGCTCGTGCGCGCGCTCGCGCGCCTCCGCCAGTTCCTCCGGGTTCAGGGCGCGGGTGCTCACCGAGCGCCAGTCCTGACCCTCCTGCTCTTCTCGCACCATGCCGAGACCCTGCCGGACCGCTCGTCGCCGGAACGTCGCCGCGAGGGATTCGCCCCCGGGATCACACTCTGCCCGAACGCTCGTTATAGGTCGCCACCGATGCCGGCACAGGCGTGGGACGATCGAGCCCGGTCACCGTGCAGATCGCCGCCCTCCGGGCCATCTCGCTGCGGATGTGCTCGCGGAACAGACGCACCCGCGCGGGAAGCTCGCGGCCCGCGAGGGTGACGGCGCGCAGGGTCGCGCCGCGGCTCGCCCAGTCTGGCAGGATGCGCACGAGGTCGCCCCGGTCCAGGGACTTGGCGGCGACGAGGCTCGGGATATGGCCGATCCCGGCCCCGGCCAGGGTCAGGCGCAGGACCGTGGCGAAGTCGGTGGCGCGCACGGCGGGGCGCAGGGTGATCCCGGCCTCCCGCCCCGCGACGTCCGAGACGAGGATCTGCGTGGCGCCGAGGCGCTCGCGGGCCAGCACCACGTCGTGTGCCGCCAATTCGGCGATGTCGGTCGGGCCCGGGCGCTGCGCCAGGTAGGCCGGGGCCGCGAAGAGGCCGATCGTCAGGTCGGCCAGGATCGGGGCGGTGTAGCCGCTGTCGGGATGGTCGCCGCCGCCGAGGCGGAGAGCCAGGTCGACCCGGTTGGCGGCGAGATCGAGGCGGCTGTCGGTGATGAGAAGCTCGAGGGTGATCTGCGGGTACCGCGCCCGAAAGCTCGCCACGAGGTCCGGCAGCACCTCGACCCCGAAATCGATCGAGGCCGTCACCCGCAGGTGCCCGCGCGGCTGGGTGCGGGCGCCCCGAGCCGTCTGCAGGGCCTCGTCGAGGAGGGCGAGGCTCTCCAGGGCCCGGGCATGGAAGGCCAAACCCTCGGCGGTGGGCGAGACCGCCCGCGGGGTGCGGGCGAGCAGGGTCACCTTCAGCACCGCCTCCAGGCGGGCGACACGCCGGCTGACGCTGCCCTTGGTCTCGCGCAGGAAGGCCCCGGCCTGGGTCATGCTGCCGAGGTCGACCACCGCGCAGAAGGCCCGGACGTCGTCGAGGTTTCCGGCGAAGGTTTCCAGATGCGCAACCATGTGTCCCCGATTAGCGCGCTATCGCACCCGCGGGAAGCGGCCTATTGGCGCTCCACCGACCGGGCGCCGCTGGCGCCCCCATTCTCGGAGCGAACCCCGTGATCCGTCTCTCCCCCTCCCTCGTCAGTCTGACCCTCGCCCTCGCGCTCGCCGCGCCGGCCCTCGCCCAGACCCCGCCGACCCGCGACCCGGCCCAGATCCAGGCCGGCACCTACGCGGTCGATGCCGGCCACACCCAGGTGGGTTGGACCGTCTCGCATATGGGCTTCTCGAATTATTCCGGCGGCTTCTCGGACGTCTCGGGCACCCTGGAGCTGCAGCCCAAGACCCCCGCCGCCTCCAAGCTGTCCATCAAGATCCCGGTGGCCTCGGTGACGACGACCAGCGAGAAGCTGACCAGCGAACTCAAGGGCGAGCAGTGGCTCGACGCGGGCAAATTCCCCGAGATGACCTTCGTCTCCACGAAGGTGACGCCCGAGGGCAAGGACAAGGCGAAGGTCACCGGAGACCTGACCCTGCACGGCGTGACGAAGCCGGTGACGCTCACCGTCACCCTCGTGGGCGCCGGCGTGAACCCGCTCAACAAGAAGGTCACCGTGGGCTTCGAGGCCACCGGCACGCTCAAGCGCTCCGAGTTCGGCGTGAAGACCTACGTGCCGCTGATCGGCGACGACCTGCACCTCACCATCGCGGGTGCCTTCGAGCGCAAGGAATAAGGCGCGCCGTCCACCCCGCCCGAGGGAGAGCGTCATGATCGGGACCGTCCGCGCCGCGCCCCCGCCGCGCTACACCCGCGTCGCCATCGCGCTGCACTGGCTCAGCGCGCTGGCGGTGCTGGGGCTGATCGCGATCGGCCTCGTCATGACGCACGGGGACCTGGCGCCGATGCGCCGGTTCCAGCTCTACCAGTGGCACAAGTCGGTGGGCCTGACGGTGCTCGCCCTGACGCTGCTGCGCCTCGGCTGGCGGCTGGTCCACCGGCCGCCGCCCCTGCCCGCCACGCTGCCGGCCCGGGAGCGGGCCGGGGCGCACGCGGCCCACGCCGGGCTCTACGGGCTGCTCCTCGGCCTGCCGCTGGTCGGCTGGGCCGTGGTCTCGGCCTCGCCCTTCAACCTGCCGACCGTGCTCTACGGCGTCCTGCCCTGGCCGCACCTGCCGGTGCTGCCGGACCTGGCGAACAAGGCCGCCGTGGAGGCGGTGCTGAAGCAGGTCCATGCCTGGGGCGCCTGGTTCCTCATCGGCCTGCTGCTGCTGCATGTCGGCGCCGCCCTGCGCCACCACCTCGTGCTGCGCGACGACACGCTCCGGCGGATGCTGCCCCGCGCCCCGCTCAAGTCCGGATCCCGCACATGATCCCCGCC
>NZ_JBYSXL010000006.1:0-119883 GCF_058782155.1 Methylobacterium sp. FW306-05-D | reverse complement strand
GGGCGGGGTGTCCCGGTGGGTGTCGGGGTGGATGCCGTGCGGCATCCGGGCCGGCCTCGTTCGCGGTGACGTGCCACTTCGCGCGACCCGTCGCGTCAGCCGTCCCGTCGATGCCCGTCTCCACCCGCGCGTCCCGCCCCCGCCTGCTCCCTCCGGCCGCGCCGCGCGGTCCGGTGACGGCTGCGCCGTGGACGGAGGCGCGCAGGGCTCCCGTCAGCGATTGTAACGTTATAACATTCGCTTTAGTGGAGACGGCACTTCGGCGCCTGCCGATGCCCGCGCGCCTTTCCGGTTGTCCCATGCCCGTCGCCCCGATCCCGCTCCCCTCCGCGAACCGCCGCCGGCCGCGCCGCGGCCATGCCCGGCCCCGTCACCGGGCCTGGCCCCTCCTGTCCCTGTCCCTCGCGGCCCTGTTCGGCGGCCTGCTGCCGATGCCGGCCGGCGCCGAGGCCCCGGAGGCCCAGCCGGCCGTGACCCTGGAGACCCTCGAGGTCGCGGGATCGGGACGGGGCGGGCCGCCGCCGGCCGAGGGCCTCAACCTGCGCAGCCCCGGCCGCAGCGCCAGCCGCCTCGGGCTCACGCCCCTGGAGACCCCCGCCAGCGTCGACGTGATCGCGGGCGAGACCACCCGCCTGCGCGGCCAGAACACGGTTGCCGAGGCCGTCACCCAGAACGCCACCGGCATCACCACGGTGGCGGCGCCGGGCAACGGCAACGGCGCCTTCACGGCCCGGGGCTTCGCCGGCCCGAACTCGATCCAGCAGCTCTACGACGGCACCCGCCTGTTCGTGGGCGCCGGCACCGTGACGTTTCCCTTCGACACCTGGAACGTCGAGCGCATCGAGGTGCTGCGCGGGCCGGCCTCCGTGCTCTACGGCGACGGCGCCATCGGCGGCGTGGTCAACGTGGTGACGAAGAAGCCGCTGTTCACGCCCTTCAACGAGGCCCGCGCGGCTCTCGGCTCGGACGGGCTGGCACGCCTCGCCCTCGATTCCGGCGGGCCCATCGGCGAGGCCCTGGCCTACCGCCTCAACGTCAGCGGCAACCGCGCCGAGGGCTGGGTCTCGCCGGACGGGAGCTTCCGCAACCTCGCGGTCTCGGGCGCCCTGACCCTGCAGGCGACGCCGGACCTCGCATTCACCCTGAGCCATGATTTCGGCTACCAGGAGCCGGCCCGCTACTGGGGCACGCCGCTGGTGAACGGGCGCATCCTCGAATCCCTCCGGTTCAACAACTACAACGTCCGCGACGCCCAGATCCTCTGGACCGACAACTGGACGCAGCTGCGCGCCGAATGGAGCCCGAGCGCCGACGTCACGGTCCGCAACACCGCCTACCGGCTCCAGAGCCGGCGCCAGTGGCGGGACGTCGAGCAATACGCCTTCAACCGAGACACCGGGCGGATCGACCGCTCCGACTATCTCGAGATCTACCACCGGCAGGAGCAGGTCGGGAACCGCCTCGACGCCACCTTCCGCGGCACCCTGTTCGGGTTCCGCAACGAAGTCCTGGCCGGGTTCGACGTGAACCACATCGCCTTCCGGCACACCAACAACTTCTTCTTCGACACCAGCACCAGCGTCGATCCCTTCGTCTACGACCCGGGCGTTTTTCCCGCCGAGGGCCGGGCCCGGCCCGCCTACGCCACCAGCACCTCCCAGGCATCCGCCTTCGCCGAGAACCGCCTGATCCTGTCCGACCAGGTCTCCCTGCTGGCGGGGGTGCGCTACGACGCGCCGGTCCTCCACCGCACCGACCTCGTCACCGGCGCCGGCTTCGACCGCGACTTCCGGGCGCTGAGCTACCGCTTCGGCGCCGTCTACAACCCGACGCCGCTGCTGGCGCTCTACGCCCAGTACGCCACCGCCACCGACCCGGTGGGCAGCCTGATCTCGCTCTCGCAGAATCTCGCCAACTTCCGGCTCTCCACCGGCGAGCAGGTGGAGGTCGGTGCCAAGGGCGTCGCTCTCGACGGCCGGGCGGAGTGGACGCTGGCCGGCTACCGCATCGTCAAGGACAACCTGATCTCGACGGTGCCGGGCCAGCCGACGCTCGCGACCCAGGTCGGCCGGCAATCCTCCCTCGGCGTCGAGGCGGCCCTCAGCCTGCACCTCGCCGAGGCCTGGCGCATCGACGCCAACCTGGCGCTGCTGCACGCCCAGTACGACGACTTCAATCAGGCGGTCGGCGGCGCGGTGGTGTCCTATGCCGGGCGCCAGCCCATCGACGTGCCGGAGCGCGTCGGCAACCTCTGGGTCAATTGGGCCTTCGCCCCGGCCTGGGAGGCCCGGGTCGGTCTGCAGCACGTGGGCGAGACCTTCAGCGACTTCGGCAACCAGGCCCCGCGCCCGGCCTACACCCTGGTCAATGCCGGGCTCGACCATCAGGTCACGCCGGACTCGCGCCTGTCGCTGCGCGCCTACAACCTGTTCGACACGGTCTACGCGATCAGCGGCAACGCGGTGAACGGGGTCGGCACCAACTGGCTTCTGGGCCGGCCGCGCTCCGTCGAGATCGCCTACAGCGTGCGGTTCTGATGCGGCTGAAATCCCTGAAGCGCTGGCTGATCCTCGGCCATCGCTGGCTCGGCATCGCCACGGGGCTGTTCCTCGCCGCCTGGGTGCTGTCGGGGCTGGTGATGCTCTACGTGGCCTTCCCGGCCCTGACCGAGGCCGAGCGCCTGTCCCGCCTCGCGCCGATCGCCTTCGACCGGGTCCTGCTCGGCCCGGACGAGGCCCTGGCGCGGGCGGGACTCGAGGCCGCCCCCGGCGACGTGAGCCTGTCCATGCGGGGCGGGGCGCCGGTCTACCAGGTCACCGCCCGCGATGGCGCCCGGCACACGGTCTCGGCCGAGACCGGGCAGGCCCTCGGCCCCCTCGACGCCGAGGCCGCCCGGGCCCCGTTCGGGCCGGGCGCCACCGTGCGGGCGGTGACCCGCGACCAGTGGACGGTGCGCGACCGCTACGACCCGCTGCGGCCCTTCCACGTGGTGGCGCTGGGCGACGACGCCGGCACCGAGCTCTACGTCTCGGCCCGCACCGGCGCGGTCGTCCTCGACACCACCCGCCGGGAGCGCCTGTGGAACTGGCTCGGGGCGATCCCGCACTGGTTCTACCCGACCCCCCTGCGGGCGCGGGGCGAGCTCTGGCGCGGCAGCGTGCTGTGGGTCTCGGGCCTCGCCACCGCCGGGGTGCTCAGCGGCCTCGCCCTGGGGATCTGGCGCCTGCGCCTGCGCCGGCCCTACGCCTCCGGGGCGGTGACGCCCTATCGCGGGCTCGCCCGCTGGCACCACCTCCTCGGCACCCTCGGGGGCCTGAGCCTCCTCGCCTTCGTCGCCAGCGGCTGGCTCTCCATGAACCCGAACCACTGGTTCTCGCCCCGCACGCCCCCGGCCCCGATGCGGGCGGCCTATGCCGGGCCCCCGGCCCCGGTCGCGCGCGCCGCCCTCGACGGCCTGGCCCGGCCGGGGATCGTCGAGATCCGGTTCACCCAGGTCGACGGCCGGCCGGTGCTGGTCGCCGCCGAGGCGGGCGGCCGCCGGGTCGCGGTCCCGGCGCCCACGGAGGCGACCCTGCGCGCCGCCGCCGCCCGCGCCCTGCCGCAGGCCCGCCTCGCCGGGGCCGAGACCCTGACCGCCTACGACGCCTACTGGGTTGCCCACCACGACACCCGGCCGCTGCCGGTCCTGCGCCTGCGCTTCGACGACCCGGCCGCGACCTGGCTCCACATCGACCCCGAGACCGGCGCGCTCCTCGACCGCCTGGACGCCAGCGGCCGGCTCCAGCGCTGGCTGTTCGAGGCGCCCCACCGCCTCGACTTCGCAATCCTGTTCCAGGCCCGCCCGGCCTGGGACGCGGTGATGTGGCTCCTCAACGGCCTCGGCGCCACCATCGCCCTCTCGGGCGTGGTGCTGGGCTGGCGCCGCCTGCGGCGCACGGTGCGAATCGGGTAGGGCGGGCCCCGGCCGGCCCGGGCCCCGCGATGTCGCACGATGCAACCGGACCGGGCCCGGCGACTTGACCGGCCGGGCGCGACGGCGCGCGCCGGGAGGGATGCCAGCCATGTCCGGAACCGAGATCCGCCTCGCCCTCGACGCGATCCCGATGGGGGGCATGACGGAGGGCACGGCCGGCGACGACAAGGTGCTGTTCGTGCGCGACGGCTCCGGCGTGCGGGCGTTCCAGGCCAGGTGCCCGCATCTCGGGGCGCCCCTCGCCAAGGGCGAGATCTGCGGCGGACGCCTCTACTGCCCCTGGCACAAGGCCGCCTTCGCGCTCACCGACGGGAGCCTGGAGGAGCCGCCGGCCCTCGAGGCCCTGACGCGCTATCCCGTCCGCATCGAGGGGTCCGAGGCCGTCGCGACCCTGGCGCCGGAGCCGGCGCCGAAGACGATGGCGGGCGCGCCCGTGGAAAGCGTGCTCCTCGTCGGCGCGGGCGCGGCGGCCGTCGCCTGCGTGAAGACCCTGCGCCGCGAGGGCTATGACGGCCGCATCACGATGGTCGGCCGCGAGGCGCACCCGCCCTACGACCGGACCAAGCTCTCCAAGCAGTTCCTGGCCAAGCCGACCCCGCCCGAGAAGACGTGGATCGAGCCCGATTTCGACCGGGCCAACCGGGTCGAGCGCATCACCGCGGAGGTCGCCCGGGTCGACCCCGCCCGGCGCAGCGTCACCCTGGCGGACGGCCGCACCCTGACGGCCGACGCGATCCTGGTCGCCACCGGGAGCCGGGCGGTGCTGCCGGACTTCCCCGGCCGGGACCTCGACGGGGTCTTCACCCTGCGCAGCCTCGACGACGCGGTCCGCCTGAGCGAGGCGGCGGGCGAGGCCAAATCGGTGGTCGTGGTGGGCGCCGGCTTCATCGGCCTCGAGGCCGCCGCCTTCCTCAACAAGCGCGGGCTCTCCGTCACCGTGCTGGCCCGCGAGGACGTCCCCTTCGCCAAGCGCTTCGGCGCGGCGGTGGGCGCGGCGCTCAAGCGCTACCACGCCGGCACCGGCGTCGCCTTCGCGACCGGCTCCGTCGCCCGGATCGCCGGCACCGGCCGCGTCGAGGCCGTGGAGACGGAGGACGGACGGAGCCTTCCGGCCGACCTCGTCCTCGTGGGCGCGGGCGCCGCGCCGGAGACCGGCCTGGTCGCGGGCGTCGCGCCCGACGACAGCGGCGGCCTCCCGGTCGGCGGCGACCTCAGGCTCGCGGAGGGCGTCTGGATCGCGGGCGACATCGCCGCCTTCCCGGAGGCGGCGAGCGGCGAGACCGCGCGGATCGAGCATTGGCGCCTGGCGCAGCAGCACGGCACGCACGTGGCCCGGGCCATCCTCGGCCGGGGCGGCGCCTTCGCGGGCGCGCCGTTCTTCTGGAGCAACCAGGGCGACAAGCGGCTTGATTACGGCGGCTACGCCAAGGGGTTCGACCGGATCGTCCTGCAGGGCGACCCCGACGCCCTCGACTTCATCGCCTACTACGTCACGGGCGACCGGGTGACCGCCGCCTGCAGCATCGGCCGCAACCCGGCCTTCACCGCCTTCCTCCACCTCCTCGGCCTCGGCCGCCTGCCCCCGGCGGCCGCGATCGAGGCCGGAGCGGACCTGCCCGCGCTGGCGCGGTCGAGCGGCTAGGCCAAGCCGCCCACCACGCAGGTTGGCGACGCCGCCAGGGCCGGGGCTCCGGCGTTGGCGGCCCCCGCGAGCCGCAGCGTGCGTGCCGCGCGGTTCGAGGGCCAAGTCTCGAAGGCCAAGTCTCGAAGGCCAAGTCTCGAAGGCCAAGTCTCGTGGGTCACGTCTCGAAGGCCCCGTCTCGAGGGCCACGGCGCGCGCACCGGTCGGTTTCCACCCCGCCGCCCGGGTGCTATCAGCCACCCAGGGCAGAGCGCGGGATCGTCCGGTCGCGCTGGCCACGGAGGGGTGGACGCACCCAGCCGTCCGCTACCGGGCCGACGACCGCGGCATGGATCTGGATTCGCTCACCGACTGCCTCGTCGGTTCCGAAGCTCGGCTGGACGCCCTGGCCGAGTACGGCATCCTCGATACGCCGCCGGAACCGGCCTTCGACGGCATCGTGCGCCTGGCGACCCGGCTGTGCCGGACCCCCGTGGGTCTCGTCAGCTTCGTCGCCGCCGACCGCCAGTGGTTCAAGGCGCGGCGCAATTTCCCCCATTGCGAGACCGACCTCGACCGCTCGGTGTGCAAGTTCGTCCTCGCCGAGCCCGACGTGCTCGTGATCCCGGACCTCACGGCCGATCCGCGCACCGCCGCCAATCCCCTCGTCACCGGCGCGCCGCGGATCCGCTTCTACGCCGGCGCTCCGCTGCGCACGCCCGAGGGGCAGGTCCTCGGCTCGCTCTGCGTGATCGACACCGTGCCCCGGCCCGGCGGGCTGACCGGGGACCAGATCGAGGACCTGCGCACGCTCGCCGCCCAGGTCGTCACGCAGCTGGGCATGCGCCGTGCCGTCCAGGACCGCGACACGCTCCTGGCGGTCCAGCAGGCCGAACTGCGTCGCGCCCGCCGTCTCGACGTCCTGGCCAAGACCTCGGCGGCGCTGCTCCTCACGGACGACCCCACCGCGGTTCTCGAACCGATCCTCACGGAGGGCGCCGACGTGCTCGGGTTCGACCGGGCCCTGCTCTACGACATCGCCCCGGACGGATGCCACCTGCGCCTGTCCCATGGCGTCAACATCACGCCCGACGCGCACGCGCTCCTCAAGCGCCGGGCCTTCGGCGATCCGACCTGCGGGGTCGTCGCCGCGACACGGCGCCCGGTGATCCGGACCGCCATCCAGGCGGGCGACGAGGCCCAGGACGCCCTCTCCCGGCAGCTCGGCTTCGACGCCTATGCCGGCTTCCCGGTCGTCAGTCGGGGCGAACTCACCGCGGTGATCGCCTTCGCCTCGACCCGGGTGCCGGTCTTCGACGGCGAGGCGCTGGCGTTCTTCGAGACGCTGGCCCGCCTGATGGCCGCGGTCTACGACCGCCTGGACGGCGAGGCGGAGCTGGCCGAGGTCGGGGCCTACTGGCGGAGCCTGTTCGAGCGGCTGAGCGAGGGCTTCATCGTCGGCGAGGTGGTCCGCGACGCCGCGGGCCGGGCGACCGACTGGCGCTACATCGAGGTCAACCGCGCCTGGGGCGACCTCCTCGGCATCGATGCCCGTTCCGCGACGGGCCGCACGGTCCGCGAGGTGTTCCCCGGCATCGAGGAGGCCTGGATCGACGAGTTCGTCCAGGTGGTCGAGACCGGCGAACCCGTGGCGTTCCTGCGCCGGGTCGGCAGCCTCGACCGCTGGTACGAGGGGCGGGCCTTCTCCGTCGGCGGCAAGCGGTTCGCCGCCCTGTTCCTGGAGGTCACCGACCGCGTGCAGGCCGAGGCACGCCGGGCCGCGCAGCTGGCCCTCGGCGACCGGCTGAGCAACCTGACCACGACCCCGGAGATGACCCGGGCGGCCACCGAGATCGTCGGGACGACGCTGGGGGTCACCCGCGCGGGCTTCGGCCGCGTCGTGGGCGACGTCGAGTACGTCGATATCGAGCCGGACTGGACGGCGCCCGGCCAGGGCAGCGTCGCCGGCCGGCACCGCTACGATGATTTCGGCGACATCCGCGCGCCCCTGCGGCGGGGCGAGCCGCTGGTGGTCGACGACGTGGCGACCGACCCGCGCACCCGCGCCGATGCCGCCCTCTGGCAGTCCTTCGCGGTCAACGCCTTCGTCCACATGCCGGTCCGCGAGCGCGGACGCACGGTGGCGGTGTTCATCGTCCACGACGTCGAACCGCGCGCCTGGCTGGCCGAGGACCTGGCGTTCCTGCGCAACGTGGCCGAGCGGCTGGAGGCGGGCCTCGCCCGGGTGCGGGCGGAGGAGGACCAGCGCGTCCTCAACCAGGAGATCTCGCACCGGATGAAGAACACCATGGCGATGGTGCTCTCGATCGCCACGCAGACCCTGCGGAGCGTGCCGGACCGGGCGCCGGTGGAGGCGTTCGAGCAGCGGCTGCACGCGCTCGCGACCGCCCATGACGTGCTGCTGCGCCAGACCTGGACGGCGGCCCCGGCGCGGGACGTGGTCGAGGCCGTCCTCGGTGCGGCCGGGCAGGGCGACCGGGTCGAGGTCTCCGGGCCGGACCTCGACCTCGGGCCGCGGGCGACGCTGTCGCTGTCGCTGCTGCTGCACGAGCTGGCGACCAATGCGGCCAAGTACGGTGCGCTCTCCGCCCCGGAGGGACGGGTCCGGGTCGCGTGGCGCCTGGAAGGCCCCGACGCGGAGCGCAGCGTCGTGCTGGACTGGGTCGAGCGCGGCGGGCCGCCCCCGGTGGCGCCGGCGAGCTCCGGGCGCAAGGGCTTCGGCTCGCGCTTGATCCGCATGGGCCTGGACGGAGCCGGAGACGTCGACCTCCGTTATCCCCCCGCGGGGTTCGAGGCGACGATGCGGGCGCCGCTCGCCCAGCTGCAGCATGCTTGAGGAGGGGCCGTGGGCGCACGATCGGACGGGCCGCCGGCGCGGAGGGGCGCCGCGCTGGTGATCGAGGACCAGCCGGTCCTGCGCATGCAGGCCGTGGACCTGGTGGAGGCGGCGGGCCTCGAGGTGCTGGAGGCCAGCGGGGCGGACGACGCCCTGCGGCTCTTGGAGACGCGCCCCGACATCCGGCTGGTGTTCTCCGACATCGATCCGACGGACGGCGGGGACGGCCTGGAGCTCGCCCAGGCGATCCGCGATCGCTGGCCGCCGGTGGCGATCATCGTCGTGTCGGGCAAGCGCATCCCCGAGCCGCACCGCCTGCCCGCCCGCGGGGTGTTCTTCGCCAAGCCCTACCGGCCCGAGGCGGTGATGGCGGCCGTGCAGCGGCTGGTCGCAGAGGTCCGGTAGGCCCGCGCCGACGGGCCGTCGGTGTCACGCCACCCCGCCGGGAGGCAGGTGCCGGATCGGAGGCGCGTCAGCGCGATGTTAGGTAGCAAATTCGCCTGAGTGCTGGGTGCCTACTCCCAGTCGCCATAGCCTTCCTGCCATGGCAGGTCGGAGGGGCTTTTGTAAAACTTTTCCGGCTCCACGCTCAGGCAATAGGTCTCAGGATTATCGGCGGTGGCTTCAAGCTGCCGAGCGACCCAGATCATGGCTTCCTCGCGGCTTCCAGCCAGCTTCGAGCTTCTAGACCCGGTGTGCCGGTTCTCGATTTTGATCATGCATCCGGCCATACCTGAACCCCTGCTCTGCCTGATCCGTCTGGCGGCACATATGATGTACAAGCTGGATATTCTCGGCCGTGTTCCCGTCTACTGGGTCAGCCCAAACCAACTCCGACCCCTTCATGTCCATCAACTCGCCGCACATCACGCAGCGTCCGCCTCCGCGCCTTGTGCTTCACTGCCTGGCGTACCGCGCTCCTAGTACATCAGACGAATGAACAGGCGTCGCCGGAGCGCAAATAGCAGGCCCGTATCGCTCCTGGCCGCGTCCGTCACCATGCGCCTCACATCGGCCAACAGGGCATCAGCCCTAGAGACTTCGCCTCTCGTTAGACGTCTTCTTAGCATGAGAAGGCCTCTCTCTGATGCACCCAACTATCAGCGCGCACCGCGAGTGTGCCGTGATTAAACCAACAGGCTGCGAACATTTCGTGCGCTCGCTATATGTTCGCGCTCTATCATGCGTCTGAAGATGCAATGTTGAAGGGCATCAGAAGGCATGCTATATGACGATTCGGAGGATCAATCGTGTCGGCTGTCGCAACCTTTTTCGGGCTCCTTGAACAGGCTGGCCTTGCTCACAAGAAGCTTCTCGACGAAGCGTATGAGAGAGGGCGTGAGGTTGGTCGCGCTGAGGCAATGGCTGAGTTCAAGGCGCGCTTAACGGGGCTGACTGATACTCTCACCGGTATGGGATCGAGCCCAGCGGAGTCAGATCAATCGTCTGATCATACTGGCAGCTGGTCACAGGAATCGGGGGCTGAAGACAAGAAGCGAGCGACGCCGGGTAGTGTGAAGCCTACGATCCACAAACTGGTTGTCGAGCGGCCTGGCCTTTCAACGCGAGACCTTCAGCGACTTACGGGCTTTAAGCTGAACAGTATTCGGGGAACGCTCTGGACGCTTCAGCAGGAAAAGGTGATCGAGCGTCGCGCGGATGGTATCTATCCCGTCGCTCCCAACAACGCGGTCGAAGCAGACGCCGATAATGGTGATGCCGAGGCTCAAACGAACGAAGCCGCAGGCGAGATGTCCATTGGGGACGCGCCTACGGCTTCTGTTAAGAACGCTCAACCGAGCGTTTTTGACTAACCCTGACCGTGGCTCGCAAACCACAGAGAGGTAGGTGGTGGATGACAACATAGTCTGACCCTTTTCGGGGCCGGCGGCAGCGTTACGAGCGTCGCCGTTCGGTTCCGAACTGGGCTAGGACTAGTGCTGGCCTGGGACTTTCCGTCTGTCCGACGGTCGGATTCCTTACTGGTGCACCATACGTCAATGAGTATCACCGACTAGGCTCTTAGTCTAGCGCGAAGGCTACGCGCCAGCGAGCTTTGCTAGCGAGATGCCTAATGTCTGCCCGTCATCAACGAACTCGATTGCTTGAGCTTCAAGCGCAGCTTTGATGGCCGCAAGAGTGGCCGGGATCGGCGGCCAGCGCCCCTTCTCGTAATCTCGCCGAGGGGCGTTCCGTGCCGTCCGTCCGGAAAACTCAGTCCGGCGCGCGGATCTCGGTGTCGCGGCTGAGGGCGGCCGCCTCGGTCATCGCCGCGCGGCCCTGGCACAGGGCGGCCTGCGCATCGGGCAGGGAGTAGGGGGCGCTGCGCACCACATGGGCCGCCTGCCGGACGGTCCAGCGGTAGCGGGTGGCGTCCTCAGGGCAGGCCTCAACCTCCAGGGTGAAGGGACCCATCGCTTCGCGCGCCATCGTGACCTCCTGCGGTGCCGGGTTCAAGGGCCTCGGCGGAGGGCGGACAATCGGGGAAGTCCATCCAGTCCGTGAAGGCCTCGGCGGGGTAGCTGTGCTGGCAGGAGGCGACATGCCAGGGCCGGGGATCGCCGAGGCCCGCCGGGTCCCAGCGGATCACCGCGCGCCGGTCCGGGTCGGCCCGGTGGATCGCGATGATCCAGCGGCCGTCATGCGGGGCCCGGTCCATCGCCCTCCAGGTGCGCATCCTGTTCCTCCCCCTCCGAGGCCACAGGAACGCGCGAACCGGCCGAACCGTTCGGCATCATCCTTCCAGTCGACCCCGGCGCGACGGCCGGGGCCGGCCGCAGGCCTTCAGAGGACCGGCATCGCCCCGGCCACGGTGACGAGGGCGCCGGAGGTGTAGCTGCTCTCGGCCGAGGCCAGCATCACGTAGGCGGAGGCGAGCTCGGCCGGCTGGCCCGGGCGCCCGAACGGGACCTGGCTGCCGAAGGACTTGACCGCATCCTCGCTCATCCCGGCCGGGATGAACGGCGTCCAGATCGGCCCCGGCAGCACGCCGTTCACCCGGATGCCCTTCTCGGCCAGCAGCTGCGACAGGCTGAGCACCATGTTGCTGAGCGCGCCCTTGGTGGCGCTGTAGGCCATCAGCGAGGGCATCGGGTGCTTGGAGTTCACCGAGGAGGTGAAGATCACCGAGGCCCCGGGCTTCAGGTGGGGCAGGGCGGCCTTGGTCACGTAAAACGGCCCGAACACGTTGGTGCGGAAATGGTCCTCGAAGACCGCGTCCTCGATGGCGTCGAGGCCCTGGTTCGGCTGCTGGAAGGCGCCGTTGTTGACCAGGACGTCGAGGCGGCCGAAGGCGGCGACGGTGCGCGCCACCAGGTCGCGGCCATGGGCCGGGTCCTTGAGGTCGCCCGGCAGGAGGAGGGCGCGCCGGCCGGCCTTCTCGACCCAGCCCGCCACCGCCTCGGCATCCGCCTGCTCCTCGGGCAGGTAGGCGATCGCCACGTCGGCACCCTCGCGGGCGAAGGCGATCCCCACCGCCCGGCCGATGCCGGAATCGCCGCCGGTGATCAGCGCGGCCTGGCCCGTCAGCTTGCCAGAGCCCCGGTAGCTCGCCTCGCCGTGATCCGGCTCGGGCGACATCCGTCCGGTCTTGCCGGGAAAGCTCTGGGGCTGGGCCTCGAAGGGCGGGCGGGGATAGGTCGTCAGGGGGTTGTCGGTCACGCGGCATCTCCGATGGAATGCCGCGTCAACCGGAGCTCGCGTCGCGGCGTTCCCGGCACGCGATGCCGCGCGACCTCGACGCGATCATCCTGGCATACCGGGCGTCGCCAGGCCCGAAACGACCTCCCGCCCGAGGCCGATCCGGTGCCCGACCGCCTCGGCCGAAAACCCGATCAGCGCCCCCGCGGCGACGTCCACCGGGAAGTGCGCGCCGCGCAGGACCTGGACGACCACGACCCCGAGGGCCGCCGCCGTCGCGACGCCGCGGATCTCCGGATAGGCCCGGGTCGCGCCCGCCGCCACCGCGACGCTCAGGGCCGAATGGCCCGAGGGAAAGGACTGCCAGGGACCGACATTCGGCCCGAACCAGCCCTTCTCGTAAAGACCCTTGTCCATCAACACGTTGGGCCGGGTCCGGTGCACCACCCGCTTGATCGTCGTCTTGGTGCCCGCGGCCAGGATTCCGGCGAGCAGCATGTGCCGCCCGGCCTCCGCCAGGTGCGGATTCCGCCGCAGCACCCCGAGCGCCAGGGTGCCGGTGGAGAGGGCGAGCAGCCATTTCCAGCCGCCGGCCTCGCTCGCCGCCGCCAGCGCCCGCACCCGGCGGGTATCCTTGTCCCGGGCGAGCGCCACGCCGAGACGGATGTCCGCGGCCTCGAAGCGCCGCCCCATCCCGACCGGTCCATCCGTCATCGATCCGCCCGCCATCCGAAAGTAGCACGGCCGTAAACGCGGAGCTTGGCCGATCGTTCGCGGTGTCGTTCGCCGGCATGACCGAACGTTCTTCGCGATGCGCGCGGCGCCCGAGACTTCGCCGATACCTGAACACTTCGCCGGCCTCTCAAGATTTCGCCGGTCCCCCACGACTTCATCAATCCGCAAGACTTCGTCGCGTGCCGACTTCGGAACCGGAGACAACGCCGCGTCGTCACGCGGAATCTGCGGGATTCGTGCCGCGCCGGCCATGATCCCGTCACCTTCGCATCCGATGGCGAGGCATCACGTGACAAGCGCTTGCCGTCCTGCGGACGAGGGCGGGTCGCCACGGGGCGAGCGCATGAGGGTTGTTGGAAGCATGACGAATCGATCCACCATCGCGGGCGCCCTGCGCCGGCTGGCGCCCCTGGCCGGGCTCGTTGCCGCCGCTCTGCCGGGCCTCGCACTGGCTGCCGCCCCCAACGACGCCAGCGGCACCTGGCTCACCGAGGATGGGCGCGCCCGCATCCGCACCGAGAAGTGCGGACCGCAGAACACCAACCTGTGCGGCTACGTGGTCTGGCTGAAGGTGCCCCTCAACGACCAGGGCCAGCCCCGCATCGACTTCAAGAATCCCGATCCGAAGAAGCAGACCCGTCCGTCCCTCGGACTCCAGCTGATCATGGGCCTGAAGCCGCAGCCGGACGGCCATTACGGCGGCAAGATCTACAACGCCGACGAGGGCAAGTTCTACGACGTCACGATGTGGTCGGACCAGCCGACGGAACTGTCGGTGCGGGGCTGCCTGCTGGGCTTCCTCTGCGGCTCGCAGACCTGGAACCGGGTGAACGACGTGGTGCCGGGCCAGCTCACCGGCCCGACCAACGGTCCGGGCGGCCCCCGCGCCGATGCGGAATGGGCCCCCAAGGCGCCGGCCGCCGGGGCGGGCGCCCCCGCCGCGACCGGTACGGCCAAGACGCCGGCGCCGAAGCCGGCGGGCAAGCCCGGGGCCGCCCCGGCCGCAGCGCCCGCCGAGTAGGCCGGTGCCCCCGCGCGGAAAGAGCGCCTAAGGGGCGCGCAAGGAACTACGAAACGCCGTCGTCCCGCCTCGGGCCGGCGGCGTTTCGCGTTTCGGGTGTCCCTCAATCCACCAGGGCGGCGTAGGTCAGCACGCGCAACTCGCGCCGCAGGGGCAGGGCCGAGGAGGGGATGAGCTGCGTCAGCAGCACCACGGCGAGATCCTCGGCCGGGTCGACCCAGAAGGCGGTGCTGGCCAGCCCGCCCCACGCCACCTCGCCCGGCGTGCCGACGATCTGGGCCCGGGCCGGATCGAGCATCACCGAGACGCCGAGGCCGAAGCCGATGCCCGTATAGGCGGTCTCGGAGAAGCGCGGCTGGCCCATGGCGGCCAGGTCCCCGTCGAGGTGGTTCATCAGCATGAGGTCGACGGTCTTGCGCCCCAGCAGCCGGGTGCCCTCGAGTTCGCCGCGCCCGAGGAGGAAGCGGCAGAAGCGCATGTAGTCGGAGGCCGTCGAGACGAGGCCGCCGCCGCCCGAGGCCAGAGCCGGCGGACGGGCGAAACGGCTGCCCACCGCGTCGTCGTAGAGCTTCAGGGTGCGGTCCCGGAACAGGCTGTAATTGGCGGCCAGGCGCGGCAGCTTGTCGGCGGGCACGAAGAAGTCGGTGTCGACCATGCCGAGGGGCTCGATCACCCGCTGCCGCAGGAAATCGGCGAAGTCCTGCCCCGAGACCACGGCCACGAGGTGTCCGAGGACGTCGGTCGCCACCGAGTAGTTCCACTCGGCGCCGGGCTGGGCGAGGAGGGGCTGCCGGGCGAGGCGGCCCACCACCTCGGCGAGGCTCGCCTCCTGGGCCTCGCCGAAATCGACGCCGTTCTGGCGGTAGAGGGCATCGACGAGGGTCGCCTCCATGAAGCCGTAGGTCAGGCCGGAGGTGTGGGTCAGGAGGTCCCGGATCGTGATCGGGCGCCGCGCCGGCTCGCTGTCGAACTTCGCCCGGTTGCCGCCGGTGAGAACGCGAAGGTCCGAGAATTCCGGCAGGAAGCGCGTGATCGGGTCGTCGAGCTGGAAGCGGCCCTCCTCGTAGAGCATCATCACCGCCACCGAAGTCAGCGGCTTCGTCATCGAGTAGATGCGGGCGATGGTGTCGGGCGCGAAGGGCGTGCCGCGGGCGATGTCGGCACGGCCCTGAGCGCGGAAGAACGCGGTCTTCCCGCCGCGGGCCAGCATCACCGACAGGCCCGCGACCTTGCCGTCCTCGACAAGGCGCCGCATCCAGCCGTCGATCCGCTCCAGGCGGTCCGGGCAGAGCCCGAGGGCCCGTGGCTCGCTTGCGATCTCACCGTGCATCACACCTGCTCCGTCCCCGGCCGGCAGCGCCGCCGACCGGCCCTGGCATAGCGGCGCGGCCGGACGGCGCAAACCCTGGGGTGCACCGGCAGGCCGACGCGACCGCCCCCACGCGACATCCCGCCTCGAAGGGCACGGGAGGCTGCCCTCCCGGTGCCTGCCCTGCGGGCCGGACGCGTCCCGCGGGCCCCGCAACGCAGAGCGGAAAGCTTTGCGCTGGGCCCGTGCCCCGGTCCATGGAGGAGCCATGATCCACCTGATCTTCAGCCTGCCCTGCCTCTACGTCGTCGCCCGGGGGGTCTGGCCGCTGCCCTGGCCGCTTCCGCTCAAGCTCGGGCTCACCATGATCCTGCTGGTGGCCTCGCAGTACCACCTGTGGAGCCGCCTCTCCTCCGGCTCCGTCTTCTCGCCCGAATTTCCGCGACCCGTGGTGATGCTGTTCAGCGGGGCGTTCGGCGCGATCGTCCTCATGGCGCTCCTGCTCGTCGTGCTCGATGCCGCGGCTCTGGCCTCCCGCATCCTGCCGGGTGCCGACTGGCAGGTCTCCACCGCAGGGCGCCTGACGGCGGCGCTGACGGCCGCGGTGCTGGCGGCGGTCGCGGTCGCGCAGGCCGTGCGCGTGCCGCCCCTGAAGGACGTCACGGTCGCGGTCGCGGACCTGCCGCCCGGCTTCGAGGGCTACACGATCCTCCACCTCACCGACCTTCACATCAGCCGCCTGTTCCCCGCATCCTGGGCGCAGGCGGTGGTCGCGCGGGCCAACGGACTCGGCACGGATGCGATCCTGATCACGGGGGATTTCATCGACGGTTCGTTCGCGGCGCGGCGGGCCGACGTGGAGCCCCTGCGCGCCCTGACGGCGCGGGACGGCGTCTGGGCCGTTCCCGGCAACCACGAGTACTTCTTCGACGTCGACGCCTGGATGCGCCACTTCGCCGGCATGGGGATGCACATCCTCGCCAACACGCATGCCGTCCTGACGCGCGGCGACGACGCGCTGGTGCTGGCGGGGGTCACCGACCGCTCGGCGCCCGCCACCGGCCATCCGGGCCCCGACCTGGACGCCGCGCTGGCGGGCGCGCCCGCGGGCGCGCCGATCGTGCTGCTCGATCACCAGCCGGCGAACGCCCCCCGGGCCGCCGCCCGCGGCGTGGCATTGCAGCTGTCCGGCCATACCCACGGCGGCATGATCGTCGGGCTGGACCGGCTCGTGGCGCGGGGCAACAACGGCTTCGTCTCCGGCGCCTACGGGGTCGGCGCCATGACCCTCTACGTCAACAACGGGACCGGCCTGTGGGCCGGGTTCGCGCTCCGTCTCGGCCGCCCGTCCGAGTTGACCCGCATTACCCTGCGGCGCGCTTCCTGAAGGCGGCGACGCCTCCGGGACCGGACGGCGTCGCCCGCTCCGGGCGGGATGCCGGTGCGATCCGGTGCAGCCTTCACCACCCCCTGCTGCCGGGACCGCCCTTGAACGGGCCGACGATGCCGGGCGTGATCCAGCCGCCGTAGAACCCGCCGGGCTGCGGCGTCACCCGCGCGTCTCCGACGAAACAGGCCTCCATCGGACCGGCATAGAAGGCGATGTAGCCGGCGATCGCGGCAAAATCTGGCGTCGGGTCCGGATAGGCCCAGGCGGCGCCCTCGGCGCGGAAGCCGTCCACCGCGACGTCGTACAGGACAGCGCGTCCCTTCCACTCGCAGATGCCGGCCCGGCGGGCGGGCCCGAGCACGCCGGCCACCACATCGCCGGGCGGAAAGTAGTAGGTCGGGGGATGGCTGGTCTCCAGCACCCGGAACCCGGCGCCGGTCTCGGCGATGGTCCGGCCGGCGAGCACCACGCGCAGCCGTTCGGGAACCCGCTCGAGCCGGGGCGGACGCGGGTAGTCCCAGACGCTCTCCTCGTTCGGGCCGGGCGGCATCGGGGTGGGCCACATGCGATCGGGACCTTGCCGTGCGGGGATCGGAAGTCCGGACAGATAGGGCAGGGTGTTGCGCCCGCCCCGTGTTCCCGTCTCCGGATTTCCCCGTCCCGCGTTTTCCCCTGGCGCAGGGCATGCTAGCGCAGGCCCGGATCAGACGAAGGGACATCCCGCGTGACCGACCCGACCGCCTTCGCCCTCTATCTCGACTTCGACGGCACCCTGGTGGAGATCGCGCCCAAGCCCGACCAGGTCCGGGTCGACCCGGCCCTCGCCCCGGCCCTGGAGCGCCTGCGCGCCCGGCTCGGCGGCGCACTCGCCATCGTCACGGGCCGGCCCATCGGGGTGATCGACGATTTCCTGACTCCCGCCCGCTTCGACATCGCCGGCCTGCACGGGGTCGAGCGCCGGGTCGACGGCGTCGTCTCGGGCGGCTCCGCCGAGGATCATCCGGACCTGCGTGCCCAGGTGCCGGCCCTGCACGCGGCCGTCGCCGCCCTCGAACACGTCCTGATCGAGGACAAGGGCGCCTCCGTCGCGGTGCACTGGCGCCTCGCCACGCCGAGCGATGCGGCCGCCGCCGAGGAGGCCGTGAAGGCCGCGGCCCAGGCGCTCGGGTCCGACTACCGGCTCCAGCTCGGCAAGGCGGTCGGCGAGATCGTGCCCGCCTCCGCCACCAAGGGCCATGCCATCCGGGCGCTCGCCGAGAACCCGCCCTATGCCGGCCGGCGGGCGATCTTCCTCGGCGACGATCTCACCGACGAGAAGGCCTTCGCGGTGGTCAACGCGGAGGGCGGCGTCAGCGTCCGCATCGGCGGGGCCGAGACGATCGCCTCGCGCCGTCTCATCGATCCCGAGGACGTGCGCCGCCTGCTCTACGCCTGGGCCGACGGGGCGGAGATCGACCCCGACGCCCTGCCGGCCGCCTGAGCAGCGTCCCTCGATCGATCCCCTCAATCCCCGTTCTCTCCCGGGCTCCAGACGGAAGCGGCGCGCATGTTCGAATTTCCCGTCCTCGTCGGCGATATCGGCGGCACCAACGCCCGCTTCGCCCTGGTCCCCGAAGCGGGGGCGAAGCCGGTCCTCCTCTCACACGAGGCGACGGCCGGTCATGCCGACCCCAGCGGCGCCATCCGCGCCTCCCTGGCCAAGGGGAACGGCGCCGCGCCGCGCTCGGCCATCCTGGCGGTGGCGGCCCGGGTCGACGGACCGGCGGTCCAGCTGACCAATGCCCATTGGGTGATCGAGGGCGCCCGGATCGGACAGGATTTCGGCCTGTCGCGCTCCGTGGTCGTGAACGACTACGTGCCCGTGGCGGCGGGTGCCGCGGGGATCAGCCCCTCGGAACTGACCCCCATCGGCCCGGATCGCGAGGAGGGCCGGTCCGGGGACCAGGGCGCACGCCTCGTCCTCGGTCCCGGCACCGGATTCGGCGCGGCGGCCCTGCTGCCGGTGGGACAGCGCCTCGTCATCGTCTCCACCGAGAGCGGTCACGTCGATTTCGGGCCGAGTTCACCGGCCGAGTTCGCGCTCTGGCCGCAGCTTGAGAAGGTGGAGGGCCGCATCACCGTCGAGACCCTGCTCTCCGGGCCCGGGCTGACCCGGCTCCATGCCGGCCTGCACAGGCTCCGGACCGGTGCGGACGGGCCGCGGCTCGACCCCGCCGCGATCACCGAGGCGGGGCTCGCCGGCACCGACCCGGACGCGGCGGCCGCCCTCAACCTGTTCGCCAAGCTCCTGGGCCGCGTCTGCGGCGACCTGGCGCTCACCTTCCTGGCCACCGGCGGGGTCTATATCGGCGGCGGCATCGCGCCCCGCATCGTCGAGGTGCTTCGGCGCGGCGCCTTCCGCGCGGCCTTCGAGAACAAGCCGCCCTTCGTCGCACAGATGCAGGCGATCCCGACCAGCGTCATCGCCGTGCACGATCCGGCGCTGACGGGCCTCGCCGCCCTGGCGAGCCGGCCCGACCGGTTCGACTATCACGGCCAGGTCTGGCAGGCGCCCTGACCGGGCGCGGCGGCGGACACGTGGGCTGCTCGCGGATCGCACCGGTTCTCGCGGGCCTCGGCGCCCTCCCGGCCCTCGTGGTGGGATGGCTGCTCCTCGCCGCGCTGCTGACGGCGCGTCCGGGCGACCCGGGCCTCTATCCGGCGCCCGTCGGGGACGGCGTCGCCATCGCGCTGGTGTCGCACGGCTGGCATTCCGGCCTCGTGCTGCCGCGCGCGGCCCTGACGGGAGCGGGCAGCGGGCCGGCCCTCGCCAGCATCGCCATGCGGTTCCGGGCCTATCCGGAGATCGAGTTCGGCTGGGGCGAGGCCCGCTTCTACCGGTCGACCCCGACGCTCGCCCAGTTCGATCTCGGCCTCGCCCTCGCGGCCCTGTTCACGCCTGGGGGCCGGGACGGGGTCGTCCAGGTGGTCGGCCTGGAGCGGCCCGCCCGCGACAGCTTCCCGTATTCCGATCTCGTGCCGCTGCAGGTCTCGAAGCAGGGCCTCGCGCACCTGCTCGCGCGCCTGGAGGGAAGTTTCCGCATCGCCGACGGGCAGCCGGTGGCCGGCGGCCCGGGTCTCTACGGACCGAGCCTGTTCTACGACGGCGCGGGGCGCTTCTCCTACGCCAACGTCTGCAACCACTGGGCGGCGCGCCTGCTGAATGCCGCCGGCCTGCCCGTCACGCCGGTGCTCGACACGCACCCGGCGGGCCTGCTGCTCGACCTGCGCGCGCGGGCCGGCCTCGTGCCCCTGCCGCCAGCGGACCCGAACCTGTCCAAACCGTAATCTTCACGCCACGCCGGGGTCAGGCGGCCCCCCCTACAAACCGGATCACGGCCTGCCGATGGCGGCCCCCCGTTCCGGAGACCCCTATGACCGCTCAGCCCAACCGCCTGCGCCGCAACGCCCTCGCCTCCGTCGCCGTGGCCACCCTCGTGGCGACCGGCGCGGCCGGCGTCGGCCTGACCCAGCCGGCCACCCCGGCCTACGCCCAGTCCCTGTCCAAGAACCCGATCGAGACCCCCGACCATCCGCCGGGCTCCTTCGCCAGCGTCGTCGACAAGGTGAAGCCCGGCGTCGTCGCCGTGAAGGTGAAGCTCGACGACAGCGCCGATTCCGACGACGAGGACGGTCCCGGCCAGGGCCCGAACCAGCAGATCCCGCCGCAGCTGCGCGAGTTCTTCAAGCGCTTCGGCCAGGGCGGCCCGGGCCAGGGTGGTCCCGGCCAGGGCTTCGGTGCGCCCAAGCGCCAGGGCCAGCGCGGCGCCATGGGCTCCGGCTTCATCATCTCGGCCGACGGCTACGTCGTCACCAACAACCACGTGGTCGACAAGGCCAAGACCGTGCAGGTGACGCTGGACGACAACCGCACCCTCGACGCCAAGGTGATCGGCAAGGACCCCAAGACCGATCTCGCGCTCCTCAAGATCACCGAGGGCGGCACCTTCCCCTACGTCTCGCTCAGCAAGTCGGCGCCCCGGGTCGGTGACTGGGTGGTGGCCATCGGCAACCCGTTCGGCCTCGGCGGCACGGTGACGGCCGGCATCGTCTCGGCCCGCGGCCGCGACATCGGCGCCGGGCCCTACGACGACTTCCTGCAGATCGATGCGCCGATCAACAAGGGCAATTCCGGCGGCCCGACCTTCAACGTCGGCGGCGAGGTGGTGGGCGTGAACACCGCGATCGCCTCGCCCTCCGGCGGCAGCGTCGGCCTGGCCTTCGCCATCCCGGCCGAGACCGTGCAGGCGGTGGTCGATCAGCTCCGGGCCGATGGCAAGGTGGCGCGCGGCTACCTCGGCGTGCAGGTCCAGCCGGTGACGAAGGACATCGCCGACGGCCTCGGCCTCGACAAGGCCAAGGGCGCCCTGGTGGACCATGCCGAAGCCGGGACCCCGGCCGCGAAGGCGGGCCTGAAGTCGGGCGACGTGATCGAATCGGTCAACGGCACCCCGATCAACGACGCCAAGGAGCTGTCCCGCAAGATCGCCGGCATCAAGCCGGGGGCCAAGGTCGAGCTGACCTACCTGCGCGGCGGCAAGTCCGACACCGCGACGGTGGAACTGGGCGTCCTGCCCAACGACACCAAGGTGGCGAGCACCGACCGCGGCTCCTCGGCCAATGGACAGCCGCGGCTGGGCCTCAGCCTCGCCCCGGCCTCCGAGGTCGGTGCCGGCTCCGAGGGTGTGGCGGTGATGGAGGTCGATCCCGACGGTCCGGCCGCGGCCAAGGGCATCGAGCAGGGCGACATCATCCTCGATGTCGCGGGCTCCAGCGTCTCGCAGCCCTCGGAGGTGGCCGAGCGCGTCCGCTCCGCCGAGTCGAGCGGCCGCAAGGCGGTGCTGATGCGGGTCAAGAGCGCCAAGGGCGTCACCCGCTTCGTCGCGGTGGCCCTGAACAAGGCGGGCTGAGCCGGAGCGGGCGGCAGGCCCGCTCTCAGTCCCCCGATCGGATGCCGAAGCGCCGGTCCTCCCCCGAGGGCCGGCGCTTGCGCGTGCCGAACGGACGATCCCCGGCGGCCGGCAGCCCGCCTGCGTGGACAAGATCTCAACCCCGGGGCGGCGCCGTCCAGGCGCGGGCGCCGCCCGCGAGGTGCAGGGCCTCGCCGCCTGGCATGCCACGCAACCCTGAAGCCGCGAGCCCCGCGCCCGTGCGGGGTGACGCGGAGGGCGCGAGACGTCATGGTGCGTCCGCTTTTTCGACCGCCCGCGCGGCCCCACCCGGACCTGACCCGCCATGACGACGATCGCCGACCGCAGTACGGCCGACCTCGCGGACCTGCACGCGCAGGCCCGGAGCGCCTACGACGCCTTCAAGGCCCGGGGCCTCAAGCTCGACATGACGCGCGGCAAGCCGGCGCCCGAGCAGCTCGATCTCTCCACCGGCATGCTCGCCCTGCCGGGCAACGGCGACTACACCACCGCGGCCGGCGAGGACGCGCGCAACTACGGCGGCCAGCAGGGCCTGCCCGAGTTGCGGGCGCTGTTCTCCCATCTCATCGATGCGCCGGCCGACCAGATCGTGGTGGGCGGCAATTCGAGCCTCGCCCTGATGCACGACACCATCGTGTGGGCGCTCCTGAAGGGCGTGCCGGGCTCCGAGCGGCCCTGGTCGCAGGAGGAGGAGCCGGTCTTCCTCTGCCCGGTGCCGGGCTACGACCGCCACTTCGCCCTCTGCGAGGAGTTCGGGATCCGCATGATCCCGGTGCCGATGACGGGGCAGGGGCCCGACATGGACGTGGTCGAGGCCTTCGTCACGAACCCGGCCGTGAAGGGCATGTGGTGCGTGCCGAAATACGCCAATCCCTCGGGCGAGATCTTTTCCGACGAGACCGTCCGGCGCCTCGCGGCGATGAAGACCGGTGCGCCCGATTTCCGCCTGTTCTGGGACAATGCCTACGCGGTGCACCACCTCACCGCCGATCGCCACCCGGTGCGCGACATCCTGGCCGCCTGCGCCGAGGCCGGCCATCCGGACCGGCCCTTCCTCTACGCCTCGACCTCGAAGATCACCCTGGCGGGCGCCGGTCTCGCGGTCTTCGCCGGCTCGCCCGAGAACACCCGCTGGTTCCTGGCCCGCGCCGGCAAGCAGACCATCGGCCCCGACAAGCTGAACCAGCTGCGCCACGTACGCTTCCTGCGCGACGCCGCCGGCCTCCAGGCCCACATGGACGCCCACCGCGCCCTGATCGCACCGAAGTTCGCGGCCGTGCAGGAAGCCCTGGAGCGGCATCTCGCCGGCACCGGCGCGGCGCGCTGGACCCGTCCGGAAGGCGGCTACTTCATCACCGTCGAAGCCCGCGAAGGGACGGCCACCGAGGTGGTCCGGCTCGCCAAGGAGGCCGGCATCGCCCTGACCCCGGCCGGGGCGACCTCGCCCTACGGCCGCGACCCGCAGGACAGCGTCCTGCGCCTCGCGCCGACCTTCCCGAGCCTCGGCGACGTGACGAAGGCGGCCGAGGGCATCGCCCTCTGCATCCTTCTTGCATCCCTGGAGGCCGAGCGTCGGGTTCGCGCGCGCCCGGCGGCCTGAACTCCTGTCGCAATCCGGAAACGTCCGCGCCGGATCATGCGGCGCGTATCCGGGAGGTGACGCGATGACGACCCCGAAGACGGTGACCGCGAGGCGGTTACAGTGCACCGGCGCGCAGGTCCTGCCCGGCCTGGCCCTCTGCCTCCTCCTCGTCGAGACGGCCCCGGCCCAGGCGCGCACCGCCTGGGCGTCCGGCACCTTCGTCTATGCCGACCTCTGCACCCTGAAGGAGACCGGTGCGCGCAGCGGCCAGCGGATCATCCTGCGTCGCTCGCCGAACGGCGACGGACTGACCTATGAGGGGGCCGAGCAGTCCGGTCCCCGCGCGGCCGCAGACATGACGCTCGACGACGCCACCAAGGCGATCAGCTTCGCGGTGAAAACCGAAGCCGGGCCGCTCCACTTCCAGGGCGTCGCCGGTGTCGATGCGCTCACCGGGACCTTCGAGGACGAGGTCGGTGCCCATCCGGTTCACCTGCCCCGGGTCCTGCGCTCCCACGCCCACGAAGCCTGCCAGGGCGAAACCACGGGTTCGATCGGTCCGCGGCGGTAGGCGGTGGGCGGTGGACGTCCCCTGCGCTAGATCGACCCCATGACGCTTTCCTCCCGGCTCGCCGCGATCCTGCTTCCCCTGGCCCTCGGCGCCGCGGCGCCCGCGGCGGCGGTCGATGCCTGCGATGCCCTCACGGCGCGGATGATCCGGGCCACCGGCGCGTCGCTTGCCGGGCGCGAGGGGACCCAGGCCGTGTTCCGCGCGGCCGATGCCGAGCGGATGAGCCTCGACTGCCGGATGCGCCGAATGGTCTTCTCGGCCCTGGAGCGCGAGCCGGGTCGCCGCTATTACGAGGTGATCGGCCGCGCCGCCGGGGCGCTGGCCGGCGCGAAGCCCGAGGCGGTCGAGGCCCTCGCCCTCGCCCTGCATCAGGAGGCCCTGGTGACGGGGCTGCCGCAGCGGGGCCTCGCGGGCCGTGCCGCCCTGCGGTGCGAGACCGCCCCCGACGCCGATCCCTTCGCCTCGCCGCGCAGCCGCTGCGTGCTGGTGCCGAGCACCCGGAGCGTGCTTCGCCGTCGCGCCGGCCTTCCCGCGGGCGCCCGGCCGGGCTAGACCGGGCGCCATGCCCGAGAGTTCTCCTTCCGCTCCCACCGTCAGCGCCGGTTCGGTCGCCTTCGCGAATCACCTGCCCTTCGCGCTCATCGCCGGCCCGTGCCAGCTCGAGAGTCGCGACCACGCGATCGAGATCGCCGACGCCCTCAAGGCGATGACCGACCGGCTCGGGATCGGCCTCGTCTTCAAGGCGTCGTTCGACAAGGCGAACCGGACCTCGGGCACCACCGCCCGCGGGCTCGGCCTGGCGGGAGCGCTTCCGATCTTTTCGGAGATCAAGGAGCGCTTCGGCCTGCCCGTCCTCACCGACGTGCACGAGGCGGCGCAATGCGCCCCCGCGGCCGAGGTGATCGACGTGCTCCAGATCCCGGCCTTCCTCTGTCGTCAGACCGACCTGCTGCTCGCGGCGGCCGCCACCGGGCGGGTGGTGAACGTGAAGAAGGGCCAGTTCCTGGCGCCCTGGGACATGGCGCACGTGGCCGCCAAGGTGACGGGCGCGGGCAATCCCAACGTCCTGGTGACCGAGCGCGGCGCCTCGTTCGGCTACAACACCCTGGTCTCCGACATGCGCAGCCTGCCGATCATGGCCCGGGTCACGCACGGCGCTCCTGTGGTGTTCGACGCGACCCACTCGGTGCAGCAGCCGGGCGGGCAGGGCGCCACCTCCGGCGGGCAGCGGGAGTTCGTCGCCGTGCTGGCCCGGGCCGCCGTGGCGGTGGGCGTCGCCGGCCTGTTCATCGAGACGCATCCCGATCCGGACCATGCCCCGTCCGACGGCCCGAACATGGTGCCGTTGAAGGCGATGCCGGCGCTGCTCGCCGAGTTGCAGGCCTTCGATCGCTTGGCCAAGGCGCGACCGGCCGGCTAGGCCCTCCGGGGCAAGCCGGGCTCCGGCGCGCGGATCGGCAAATCCAGGCGGGGCGGAGCGGGAGGCCGTCGGACCGGATCGATTCACCAAGACGCATGATCCGGGCGCTGCGTCGCGTGCCCGATGGGGCTTCCGGGAACGATCGCGTCGGCGTGGCGTTGGAATATCCAATACGTCCTCGAATGCCGAAGGATACCATGCGCAAGCTCGCCCTCGTCTCCGCTCTGACCCTCTCGCTCGGCGGCCTCGCCGCCGCGACCTCGGCCGAAGCCGGCCCGCGCGGCCACGGCTATGGCCATGGCGGCTACGGCCACGGGCATGTCTATGGCGGTCGCGGCTATGGTCGTGGCTACGCCTATGGCGGCCGCCGTCGTGGGATCGGAACCGGCGCGGCCGTCGGCCTCGGCATCGCCGGCCTCGCGGCCGGTGCGATCGCCGCCGGTGCGGCCCGTGACGCCTATTATCGTGACGGCTATGCCCGCCCGGCCTACGGCTACGGTGCGCCGGCCTACGGTTACGGCTACTAAGCCTTCCGTTCCCGTCTTTCAGGAGGGCAGTCGGCGCGAGCCGGCTGCCCTTTCTCATGGGTGGCGGATGTCTCCGGCCAGGGGGCTATACCTCTCCCACAGGCGAAATCGAAGGTTGCAGAACCACCGGATCGGTTGCATGGAATGGTGCCGTGCAGACCACCCGGGCGGCCGTCGATGCCAATCCTTCTCGCGGTCGCGAGCCTTCTCATCACGGGGCTGACCTACTGGCTCCGCTACGGCGACGGGTGGGCTCATCTCGATCACGCCTTGCACGACTGGCGCAGGCGCCGGCGACTCAGGTCCAGCGACCTTCAAACCCGCCTCGCGCCATTGAAATCTCTGCGGGACCCAGCGGATGCCGCAGGCGTTCTGATGATGCTGGTCGCTCGCAAGCGAGGCCTGCCGACACCCGAACAGGAGAATGAGATACTGTCTCGAATGCGTTCAGTGACCGAAGCGTCGCAAGAGGACCTCGCCGCACGGATGGCGGTGTTTCGCCATGCGGCGGACCAGGCCCCGGAGACGTGGGCGGTCATCGAGACCCTGGCCCCGCTCCTGAAAGACCAGCTTACGCGATTCGAGACCGCAGAACTCGTCGACATGTTGCGGACGGTCGGGTCCGTCCATGCGGGCCCGACGGAGGCGCAGGGCGAGCTCATCGAGCAGCTTCGACGCGCTCTCGTCGAGGACCGATAGGTCCGATACGGACCGCTCAGCGTGCCCGATAGGGCGGAACGCCGGGATCGGGGAGCCAGACGGACTTCAACGGCTCGCCCGTCTGCCAGAACACGTCGATGGGAATGCCGCCGCGCGGGTACCAGAAGCCGCCGATCCGCAGATAGCGCGGCGCCAGCAACTCCGTCAGGCGCAGGCCGATGCCCACCGTGCAATCCTCGTGGAAAGCCCCGTGATTGCGGAAGGCCGTCAGATAGAGCTTCAGCGACTTCGACTCGACCAGCCATTGATCCGGCACGTAGTCGATCACCAGGATCGCGAAATCCGGCTGGCCGGTGACCGGGCAGAGCGACGTGAATTCCGGCACCGTGAAGCGGGCGAGATAGTCGGTCCCGGGATGGGGGTTCGGCACGCGGTCGAGGCGGGCCTCGTCCGGACTGCCGGGCAGGGGCGTCATCTGTCCGAGTTGCAGACTCTCGGCGCCTGAAGGCGGTTGCGTCATGGGCAAAATCTTCCGGAGGCGGGACGCGGACCTCGTCGCGAGCGTCAGGCCTTATGCCAAAATCCAACCAATTCGCCACCCAAGTGTCGTCGGCGAGTGGCAGGCGCGGGGTCCGCGTGCCATATGGGGGGCATGAGCGACGATAACACGGCCACCTACCCCTACACCCTGGAGATCCAGCCGCCCAAGGCGCCGGGCAGTCCATACCAGTGGGCGATTCGCCGGAAGGGGAAGCTGATTCAGCGCTCCGACCGCAATCATCCCACGGAGGCCAAGGCCCGGGAGAACGGGATGGCGCAGATCGAACTGCTCCTGTCGGGCGCCGGCGACCGCTGACGCGATCCGGCCCGGACCGGATGCGGGAGAATCTGTCGGCCCGGAGGTGACAGGCTACCAAGGGCGCTTGCCGGACGCGAGGCGTTGGCGGATAAGCCTCGGCGGGATCACCCATCCCGGACGCGGCCACATGGGCATCGTCCGGGACGGACCCGGCCTCATGCGGATTGAGGCCTCGACAAGCCGAAACGTCCGGAAGGCGCCTGCATGACCGCGATCACCAACATCGCCGCCCGCGAGATCCTCGACAGCCGGGGCAACCCGACCATCGAGGTCGACGTGCTGCTCGAGGACGGTTCCTTCGGCCGTGCGGCCGTTCCGTCGGGCGCCTCCACCGGCGCGCACGAGGCGATGGAACTGCGCGACGGCGACAAGGGCCGTTACGGCGGCAAGGGCGTGCGCAAGGCGGTCAATGCCGTGCAGTCCGACATCCTCGACGCCATCGGCGGCATGGATGCCGAGGACCAGATCGCCATCGACGAGGCGATGATCGAGCTCGACGGCACGCCGAACAAGAGCCGCCTCGGCGCCAACGCGATCCTCGGCGTCTCGCTGGCTGTCGCCAAGGCGGCCGCCGAGACCGCGGGCCTGCCGCTGTACCGCTACATCGGTGGAACGCAGGGCCGGGTGCTCCCCGTGCCGATGATGAACATCATCAACGGCGGCGCGCATGCCGACAACCCGATCGACTTCCAGGAATTCATGATCATGCCGGTGGGCGCGTCCTCGCTCGCCGAGGCCGTGCGCATGGGCGCCGAGGTGTTCCACACCCTGAAGGGTGCCCTCAAGAAGGCCGGCCACAACACCAACGTGGGCGACGAGGGCGGCTTCGCCCCGAACCTGCCCTCGGCCGAGGCCGCCCTCGACTTCGTGATGCAGTCGATCCAGGCCGCCGGCTTCAAGCCCGGCACCGACATGGTCCTGGCCCTCGACTGCGCCGCCACCGAGTTCTTCAAGGACGGGGCCTACCACTACGAGGGCGAGGGCCAGACCCGCGATATCGAGGCGCAGGTCGCCTACCTCGCCGGCCTGGTCGACGCCTACCCGATCCTGTCGATCGAGGACGGCATGTCCGAGGACGACTGGGAGGGATGGAAGCTGCTCACCGACCGGGTCGGCAACCGGTGCCAGCTCGTGGGCGACGATCTCTTCGTCACCAACGTGACGCGCCTGTCGCGTGGCATCGCCGAGCAGACTGGCAACTCCATCCTGGTCAAGGTCAACCAGATCGGCTCGCTCACCGAGACGCTGGCGGCCGTCGATATGGCCCAGCGCGCCGGCTACACCGCCGTCATGTCCCACCGCTCCGGCGAGACCGAGGACTCGACCATCGCCGACCTCGCGGTCGCGACGAATTGCGGGCAGATCAAGACCGGCTCGCTGGCCCGGTCGGACCGGTTGGCCAAGTACAACCAGCTGATCCGCATCGAGGAGGGCCTCGGCTCCCAGGCCCTGTATGCCGGCCGCAACGCCCTCAAGGCCCTCGCCCGCCGCTGACGCCGGCCCCTGAGGGAATTCGACACGGCCGCGGAGCGATCCGCGGCCGTGGCGCGTCGTGGGCAGCGCCCTATCTCCCGGAGATGTCCACGCTCCAGACCGCGACTCCCGCGCTGACGGTCTATTACGACGGTGCCTGCCCCCTCTGCGCCGCCGAGATCTGGCTGTACCGGCGCTCCGAAGGCGCCGAGCGGGTCGCCTGGATCGATGTCGGTGCCGAGGGTCCGGCGGAACTCGGGTCCGGCCTCACGCGGGATGCGGCCCGAGCCCGCTTCCACGTCCGGCACCCCGATGGCGCCCTGGTCTCGGGCGCCGCCGGCTTCGCCGCGCTCTGGTCCGTCCTGCCGCGCTGGCGCCTCCTCGCGCGCCTCGCCCGCCTGCCGGGCGCGCTCCGTTTGGGCGAGATGGCCTACCGTGTCTTTCTGCCGATGCGGCCCTGGATCGCCCGGTTCGTTCGGGTCGGTGGACCACGCTGCGACAAGGCTTGCGGATAGGGCACCTGCGGGCGCAGGAGCAGGGCTCACTCCGTCGAGGCGGCGCATGCTCAATCCCATCCACGCCTTCTGGCTCCGGCCGCGCCTCCTCGTCAGCGTCGGGCTCACCCTGGTGCTCGCCCTGGTCCTGCCCTTCGCCGACCTGTCGGTTCGGCTCCTGATCGGCTGGTGCCTCGGCGTCCTCGTCTATTGCGGGCTCATCGTCGGCAAGGCGGCCCATCAGTCGCAGGATTCCCTGCGGGCGGAGGCCTCGCGCCTCGACGACAGCGCCTTCACGGTCTCCCTCTTCGCGATCCTGGCGGCGGCGGCGAGCTTCGGTGCCGTGGCCATGCTCGTCCTCGGCGGCAACGGCAGCGAGGCCTATCGCCTGAGCCATCTGGCCCTCGCCGCCGCGACCATGATCTGCGCCTGGCTCTTCGTGCAGGTCGTGTTCACGGTGCACTACGCGCACCTCTATTACGGCGCCGACGACGACACCTCCCGCGGCGGCCTGGACTTCAACGGCGACGCGAATCCGGACTTCTGGGATTTTTTCTATTTCTCCGTCACCATCGGGGCGACGTCCCAGACCTCGGACACCGACATCACCAGCAAGGCGATGCGCCGGGTGGCGACGGTGCAGACGATCTACGCCTATTTCTTCAACACCAGCGTCCTGGCGCTGGCGATCAACATGGCGGCGGGGGTCGCGCAGCATTGAGCGCGCAACCGCGGTGCCGGCCCTCAGGGCGCGGCCTCCAGGGCCTCCCGGGCGTCCGTATGATCCTCCGCCGTGGCCTCCGGCGCCGCCTGCCGGTGCGGGGCCTGCTCGCTGCGGCACAGGCTGATGAGGATCGGGAAGTGGTCGGACTGGATAGGGCCCAGGCGCTCGATCCGGCCGAGGAGAAAGTCGTCGCTGAAGAAGATGTGGTCGAGGGGCCAGCGCAGCAGCGGCCATTTCGCGTTGAAGGTTGGGTAGAGACCGCGCCCGATGCGTGGGTCGAGGAGCCCGCTGATCCGCTGGAAGAGGTCGTTCGTCCTGGACCAGGCGACATCGTTGAGGTCGCCCGCGACCACCGCCGGACGACCCTCCGCCTTCACCTCGCGGGCCACCAGGACGAGTTCGGCGTCGCGCGCGGCACTGCTCTGGCCCGGATGGGGCGGGCGCGGATGCACCCCGAAGAAGGTGAAGGTCTGGCCCGAGCGCAGGGTCACGCCGGTGCGGACGGAGGGGACGTCCTCCTCCAGGAGGAAGCGCACCTGCGGGTCCGTGAGGACGAGCTTGGAATAGAACATCAGGCCGTAGGTGTTGCCCTGGGGCTGGGCCAGCACGTGGGGATAGCGCGCCCGCAGGGGTTCGAGCGCCTGCGCCCAGGCCGCATCGGTCTCGACGAGCAGCAGCAGGTCGGGATCCCGCGCCGCGACGAGTTCGAGGATCGGTGCGTAGGCGCGGTTGGACTCGAGCACGTTGGCGATCATGATCGACACGCCGGCTTCGGAGCGGCAGGCCCCCGGCTCGGCCGCGACCGCCTGCGGCGAGACCAGCCGCGTGAACGGGTAGATGCAGGCCACCTGGTAGGCTAGGGCTGCGAGGAGGCCCGCGGCGAGCGTCACCCCGGTGGCGTCGCGAGCCACGAGCAGCAGGCCCAGGACCACCGGCACGATCAGGGCCGCAATCTGCAGTCGCGGGAAATCGAAGGTGCGGATGAAGCCGGAATTGCTGGGAATGAACGGCAGCAGCGTCGCCACCACGAGCAGCATCCCGAAGGCCTTCAGGCCGAGTGCCATCCACGTCCCCGCCACACGTCGTCTCCCGTGCCGTCGCCGGCACCCCGTGGCCAAGCCTTGCGGAACGCCCGAGGTCCGGAATGGTGCCCGCATGGGCCGGGAGGCCGGTCGTGCAGCCTGACGCCGACGAGGCCGCAGCCGCGCGCATCCGCGTCGACGCTCTGCTCGCCCGCTTCGAGGCCGGCGGTCTCGCAGGCGTGCCGGACGGAGAATCCCACAACCTTGGCGGCCTGCCCCTGGGGCGCGACGCCCTCGCGGCCCGGCTTACCGAGGCCCCGGAACCGCCGGCCTGGTGGGACCCGAAGCAGGCCGGCCTCGCCCTCGCTGGGGCGGACCTCACCGACGCACACCTGGAAGACACGGACCTCACCGGGGCGAATCTCGCGGGCGCCACCCTCGCGGGTGTCCTCGGACGCTCTGCCCTCTTTGCCGGCGCCACGGTGGAGGAGGCGAACTTCGCGGGCGCCGATCTCAGCGGCGCCCGGTTCACGGGCGTCGCCGGAGGCGAGGCCTGCTTCGACGACGCCATGCTGGAGGATGCCCATTTCGGCGGCGCCGCCATGCGCTTCGCCAAGCTCCGCCGCACGCTCCTCGATGGGGCCAACTTCGATGGGGCCGACCTCTGGGGCGCCGACTTCACCGGGGCGGATGCCGACTACACGCACTTCCGCGGCGCCCGCCTCGACGAGGTCAAGCTCGTGGGCGTCAACCTCACCTATGCGGACTTCGAGGGTGCCAGCCTGAAGAAGACGCAGCTCAGGGGCTCGCGCCTGCGGGGCGCCAACTTCACCGGGGTGAAGCTCGACGGGGCCGACCTGTCGGAGGCGGACCTGTCCGAGACGAGCCTGGTGCGGCTCAACCTGTCCACCTGCGACCTGCGCCACGCCCGTTTCGCCGGGGCCTGGCTCAACGGCACGCGGATGCGGGTGGACCAGCTCGGCGGCGCTGTGGGCGAGGAGATCGTCCGGGACTACGTGGCGGCCCAGGCGAGCTACCTCGCCCTGGAGCAGAACTTCAAGAGCATCGGCAGCCAGGATGCGGCGAGCTGGGCCTACAAGCGCGGGCGCCGGATGGGCCGGTTCCACGCGGGCGCCCAGGCCCGGGCGGCCTGGGAGCGGCGCGCGGGCCCGGACCTCGCCCGGCACGGCTATCAGTGGGTCGCCGACCGCTTCGTGGAGTGGCTCTGCGACTACGGCGAGAGCCTGTCCCGCATCGCCCGCGCCTTCGTCATCCTCATCTTCGTGTTCGCGGGCCTCTACGGCCTCACCGGCGGCCTCATCCCCGAGGGGGGCGACGGGCGGGCGACCTACAATCCCCTCGATCTCGTCAGCTACAGCGCCCTCAACATGATGACCGCCAACCCGCCCGAGATCGGCGTCAAGCCGGTGGGCCGGGTCACCAACCTGCTGGTGGGCATCGAGGGGGCCGCCGGCATCATCCTGATGGGATTGTTCGGCTTCGTCCTCGGCAACCGCCTCCGGCGCTGAGCGCCGGGAACCCGACCGTCCGTTCGCCATGACCACGCTCACCGCGCGCATCGCCGCCCTCTACGAGGGCTCCACGGACCGCGCCCACCGCTTCCGCTACGGCCTCCTCGTCGTCGACGCCGCCACGGTGGTCTATGTCGTGGTGACCTCGTTCCTGCCGCGCCACGCCTGGATCGAGGGGATCGACGTCGCCCTCGGCCTCGTCGTGCTCCTCGACTTCCTGGCGCGCCTCGCCATCAGCCGGAACCGGGCGCGGGAATTCCTGCACCTCTCGACCTGGGCGGACATCGCCGCGGTGATCTCGTTCCTCGCGCCGGTGATCGGGGAGGGGGTCGGATTCCTGCGCATCCTGCGGACCCTGCGCCTGCTCCGCACCTATCAGCTCCTCGACCGGCTGCGCACCGACAGCACGATCTTCCGCGCCAACGAGGACGCCATCCTGGCGGCCACCAACCTCGCGGTCTTCGTCTTCGTGATGACTGGGATCGTCTACGCGACCCAGCACGGCAGCAACCCGGCGATCGGCAACGCCATCGATGCGCTCTACTTCACCGTGACCTCGCTGACGACGACCGGCTACGGCGACATCACCCTGCCGGGTCCGACCGGACGCCTGATCTCGGTCGCCGTGATGATCTTCGGGGTGACGCTGTTCCTGCGCCTGGCCCAGGTGCTGTTCCGCCCGCCCAAGGTGCGGTTTCCCTGCCCGGCCTGCGGCCTGCAGCGCCACGACAGCGATGCGGTCCACTGCAAGGCCTGCGGCACGCGCCTCGCCATTCCGGACGAGGGCGCCGATTGAGCGAGGAGCGAGCCTCGCGTGCGGTGCGGCGGGAGCCTGGATGAACGGAAGCGGAGCCGGCGCGTTTGCGAGCGTCGGGACGCCGATCCTGCTACTGCGGTTCCGTCGCCGCCGCGACCACGCCGGACTTCCCTCCCGCCCCAGGGCGCCAACTCCATGAACCGCATCGCATGACCAGCGCCTCCCCGAAGCGTCCCGATCGTGCCTGGCGCAAGCCGCGCATCCTCGCGGGCGTGCCGAGCTCGCCCCTCGCCCTGGTGCTCATCGGCGTCGCGGTGGCGGCGGGCGTCGGAAACTACCTCGCCGGCGAGGCGAGCCGCATGGAGGGCACGCGCCAGCATGCGATCCTGACAGAGAGCGAGCGTCTGCTCTCGAACATGGTCGAGCTCGAGACGGGGATGCGCGGCTACGTTCTGTTCGGCGAGGAGCCCTACCTGGAGCCCTATCAGGCGGCGCAGAACACCATCGACGGCCAGCTCAACGCCATCGAGGCCCTGACGCGGGAGACCGACGCGCAGGGTCCCCAGCACATGCGCGACCTGCGCCGATTCGTGGAGGCCAAGCGCAGCTACGCCGCGCACGTCATCGATCTGCGCCGGAACCAGGGCTACGACGCGGCCGTCTCGCTGGCCCGGATGGGCGAGGGCAAGCGCACCATGGACGGCGTGCGGGCCGCCGCCAAGGCCGTGCAGGACCACGCCAACGACGTCCTCGCCGCCAGCGAGGCGCGCGACCGCGTGCTCTCCCTGGTGCTGCTGCTCGTGTCGATCGCCTCGGCGCTCGGGGCCGTCGGGCTCCTCGGACGCCTCGCCCTGGTGCGCCGGCGCGACGAGCAGCGCACGGCCGCCCTCCTCGACGGGGTCTTCGCCAATGCCCCCGTCGGCCTCGGCTTCCTCGACCGCGACCTGACGATCCAGCACATGAACCGGGCGCTCGCCACCATGAACGAGCGCGGCTTCGGCGCCGATCTCGGCGCACCGATCTGGGCGAACGTGCAGACCCTTCGGGAACAGCTGATCCCGAAACTCAAGGCGGCCCGCGACGAGGGTCTGGTGACCACCAATGTCGACGTGGCGGTTCCGACGCCGAGCGCCCCGCGGGGGGTGCGCCACTTCCAGATGAGCTTCTATCCCCTGCGCGGCCGCACCGGGGCCGCGGCGGCAGGCCGGGTCCAGGCCGACGGCGTCGGCCTCGTGGTCTCGGACGAAACCCTGCGCAAGCTCTCCGAGGAGCGCATGCGCCACAGCGAGGAGCGCTTCCGCTCGCTGACCGAAGCCACCACGGCCATCGTCTGGACGACCAATCCCGAGGGCGGCTTCGAGGTGACGCCCTCCGAATGGACCCGCTTCACCGGCCAGACGCCCCAGGAGGCGGCCGGGGACGGATGGCTGGGTTCCATCCATCCCGAAGACCGCGCACGCACCGGCACGGCCTGGACCCAGGCCCTGGAGACCCGCTCGCCCTACGAGATCGAGCACCGCGTCCGGCGCCAGGACGGGGTGTGGCGGATCATGTCGGCCCGCGCCGTCCCGATCCTGGAGGAGAACGGCAGTATCCGCGAATGGGTCGGCACCCATTCCGACGTCACCGCCCGCAAGGAGGCCGAACTCGCCCTGGAGGCCGCCAAGGAGGCGGCCGAGGAGGCCAACCGCGCCAAGAGCCAGTTCCTCGCCAACATGAGCCATGAGCTGCGCACGCCGCTCTCGGCGGTGATCGGCTATTCGGAGATGCTGCAGGAGGAGATCGAGGACCTCGGCGAGGAGGGGCTCCTCGCCGACATGCGCAAGATCGAGGCGAATGCCCGCCACCTGCTCGGCCTCATCAACGACGTGCTCGACCTCTCGAAGATCGAGGCGGAGCGCATGGAGATCTTCGCCGAGACCTTCCCGGTGGCCGAGACCGTCCGCGACGTCGCCGCCACCGTGGAGACGCTGGTCGACAAGAAGGGCAACGCCCTCGCCCTGGAGATGGCCGACGGGCTCGGCGAGGCGCGGACCGACCAGACCAAGCTGCGCCAGTGCCTCATCAATCTTCTGAGCAACGCGGCCAAGTTCACCGAGGGCGGGCGCATCGTCCTGGCGGTCTCGCGCGCGACCCGCGACGGGGTCGACTGGCTCACCTTCCGGGTCACCGACACCGGCATCGGCATGAATCCCGAGCAGCAGGCCAAGCTCTTCCAGCGCTTCACCCAGGCCGACGCCTCGACCACCCGCCGGTTCGGCGGAACCGGCCTCGGCCTCGCCATCACCCGCGCCTTCGCCGAGATGCTGGGCGGGCGCATCGAGGTGGAGAGCGAGGAGGGCGCCGGCACCACCTTCACCCTGGCGGTCCCCGCGAGCTACGTGGCGCCGAATCCGATCGAGGCGGCCCACCACGACCCTAACGTCCTGCATCGCCAGGGCGAGGCGCGGCCGATCCCCGGCGGCCATGTCCTCATCATCGACGACGACGCGGCGACGCGGGACCTCCTGGCGCGCTTTCTGGAGCGCGACGGCTTCACCGTCGCCACCGCCCGCGACGGGCGCGAGGGCGTCGAGCGGGCCCGCGAGCTCAGACCGCGGGTCATCCTCCTCGACGTGACCATGCCGCGCATGGACGGCTGGTCGGTGCTGCGGACGCTGCGGGCCGACCCGGAACTCGGCGTGACCCCGATCATCATGGTGACGGTGCTCGACGAGCAGAACCTCGCCTTCTCGCTGGGCGCCACCGACTACCTCCAGAAGCCGATCGAGTGGAGCCAGCTCAAGTCGGCCATGGAGCGGTTCAAGCCCTCCGAGCACGAGGGTCCGGTGCTGATCATCGACGACGATCCGGACGCGCGCGAGCGCCTCTCCGCGATGCTGACCCGCGAGGGCTGGCGCGTCGCCGCGGCCGAGAACGGCGTGGCCGGCCTGGAGGCGACCGCGGCCAAGAAGCCCTGCCTCATCCTGCTCGACCTGATGATGCCGGAGATGGACGGCTTCGGCTTCCTGAGAGCCCTGCGCGAGCGGGCGGAATGGCGGGACATCCCCGTCGTGGTGCTGACGGCCAAGGACATCACCGCCGACGACCGCAGGCGGCTCGCCGGGCGCGCCGACCGGGTGCTGCAGAAGGGGGGCCTGAGCCTCACGGACCTGGCCGAATCCCTGCGCCCGCTGGTCGCTCCGGGAGGAGGCTGAGCCCCGTGCCGGCCGCCAGGCCGAGACCCCTCTGCCGGCCCCCTTGCTGGTCCCTCGGGCCCGGCCTATAGCCCTGGACCCAGCATGACAGCCGCGCCCCAGAGCTTCCCCCACCGGCACCTGCTCGGGATCAAGGGGCTTTCCCGACCCGACATCGAGATCCTGCTCGACCGGGCGGAGGACGCCGTCGCGCTCTCGCGCCAGGTCGAGAAGAAGCGCACCACCCTGCGCGGCCGCACGCAGATCAACCTGTTCTTCGAGCCCTCGACGCGCACGCAGAGCTCCTTCGAGCTCGCCGGCAAGCGCCTCGGGGCCGACGTGATGAACATGTCGGTGGCCTCGTCCTCGGTAAAGAAGGGCGAGACCCTCATCGACACCGCCGCCACGCTCAACGCCATGCGGCCGGACATCATCGTGGTGCGTCACCACGCGGCCGGCGCCGTGCACCTGCTGGCCCGCAAGGTCGATTGCGCGGTGGTCAATGCCGGCGACGGCGCCCACGAGCATCCGACGCAGGCCCTGCTCGACGCCCTGACCATCCGGCGCAACAAGGGCCGGATCGAGGGCCTGCGCGTCGCGATCTGCGGCGACGTCCTGCACAGCCGCGTGGCCCGCTCGAACCTCATCCTGCTCCAGGCTCTCGGCGCGCGGGTGCGGGTGATCGGACCCTCGACCCTGCTGCCGACCGGCATCGAGCGCTTCGGCGTCGAGGTCTTCACCGACATGCGCAAGGGCCTGGAGGGCTGCGACATCGTCATGATGCTGCGCCTGCAGCGCGAGCGCATGAACGGCTCCTTCGTGCCCTCCGTGAAGGAATACTTCCGCTATTTCGGCCTCGATGCCGAGAAGCTGCGGCTGGCCGCGCCCGACGCCCTGGTGATGCACCCGGGCCCCATGAACCGTGGCGTCGAGATTTCCTCGGAGATCGCCGACGGAGCGCAGTCGCTCATCCGCGAGCAGGTCGAGATGGGGGTCGCCGTGCGCATGGCCGTTCTCGAAGCCCTGGCGACCCACCTGCCGAACGCATGAGCGGACCGCGGCGTCTGCCCGGCTACAGGCTCAGCAGCGCACCCTCCGCATCCGGCACGCCCTCCGAGAACACCACCCGCGCGCCGTCGAGGCGCGCCTGCCCGCCCGCGACGAGGGCCAGGGCCCGGGGGTAGAGCCGGTGCTCCTGCACCAGGATTCGGGCGGCGAGGGCCTCCGGATCGTCGCCGGGGCGGACCGGAACGGCGGCCTGCGCGATGATCGGGCCGGCATCGAGCTCAGGGACAACGTAGTGCACGGTGCAGCCGTGCAGGCGCACCCCTGCGGCGAGCGCCTGCTCATGGGTGTGCACGCCCTTGAACAGCGGCAGCAGCGACGGGTGGATGTTGATCATCCGCCCCGCCCAGGATTCGACGAAGCCGGCGGAGAAGATCCGCATGAAGCCGGCGAGGCACACGAGGTCGATGCCGGCGGCCTCCAGTTCGGCGTGCAGCGCCGCGTCGAAGGCCTCCCGGCTCGGATAGGCCCTGTGGTCGAGGGCGCGCGTCGGGATTCCCCGCCCGGAGGCGTAGGCGAGGCCGGGGGCCTCGGGCCGGTTGGCCGCCACCAGCACGATCTCGGCCGGGTAGTCCGGCGCCTCGGCCGCCGCGATCAGCGAGGCCATGTTCGAGCCGCGGCCCGAGATGAGGATGGCGACGCGGGTCCTGCGTCCGGGCGATGACGGGCGGGCGGGCGCCATCAGAAGGCCAGCCGGCCTTCGAAGGTCACGGGCTCGGCCCTGCGCGGGGTGATCCGGCCGAGGCGGACCGGGGAGGCCCCCCCGAGGTCGAGGGCCTTGGAGACGGCGCTCACGCTCTCGGGCGACACCACCACCACCATGCCGATGCCGCAGTTGAAGGTGCGCAGCATCTCGGATTCGGCGACTCCGCCGACGTCCGAGAGCCAGCCGAAGACCGGCGGCGGGATGATCGCGTCGAGATCGATGCTGATGCCGACGCCGTCGGGGAGCACGCGGGGCAGGTTGTCGGGGAAGCCGCCGCCGGTGATGTGGGCGAGCGCCTTGATGCCGTCCGTGGTGCGCAGGGCCGCCAGCAGCGGCTTCACGTAGATCTGGGTCGGCTCCAGCAGGGCCTCGCCGAGGGTCCGGGCGGGCTCGAAGGGCGCCGGGTCGTCGTAGGACAGGCCGCTCCGCTCGACGATCCGGCGCACCAGGGAGAAGCCGTTGGAATGGACGCCGGAAGAGGGCAGACCCAGGACCACGTCGCCGGGCACGATGTTGCCGCGCGGCAGCAGGGTACCCCGCTCGGCCGCCCCGACGCTGAAGCCGGCGAGATCGTAGTCGGAGCCGTCGTAGAGGCCCGGCATCTCGGCGGTCTCGCCGCCGATCAGCGCGCAGCCGGCGAGACGACACCCGGCCGCGATGCCGCGCACGATGTCGGCGCCGACCCCCGGCACCAGCTTGGCGGTGGCGAAGTAGTCGAGGAAGAACAGCGGCTCGGCGCCCTGCACGATGATGTCGTTCACGCACATCGCCACGAGGTCGATGCCGATCGTGTCGTGGCGGTTCGTCTCGATGGCGATCTTGACCTTGGTGCCCACGCCGTCGTTGGCCGCCACCAGGATCGGGTCGCGGAAGCCCGCGGCCTTCAGGTCGAACAGCCCGCCGAATCCGCCGATCTCGGCATCCGCACCCGGCCGACGGGTGGCGCGCACCAGTGGCTTGATCGTCTCGACCATGGCGTTGCCGGCATCGATGTCGACGCCCGCCTGCGCGTAGGTCATTCCGTTTTTGGGCTCGCCGGTCATCCGCGCCGCTCTCCGAGGGTCCGTGTTCCGCGACCTCTAACCGCTCCCGCGCGCCTCCGCGAGTCCGTCGTCGCGGGGATCGGGTCTTCGCGGCGGCGTCGCCCGGGGTGCCGACGCGGGCGAGGGCGGACCCTCGGCCCGCGCATCGCAGCCTTGACCGCGTCCCCTCCCGTTCCCACTGTTGGGTCACGGACGACGTGGACGGGGAACGGCCGATGCGCGGCAGAGCGATGATCGGGCTGATGGCCCTCGTGGGCCTTGTCCTGCTGCTCTACCTGCTCGCCGACGTGATGCTGCCCTTCGTGGCGGGTCTCGCCCTCGCCTACCTCCTCGACCCGATCGCCGACCGCCTCGAGCGCCTCGGGCTCGGACGGCTCTCGGCCTCGCTCCTCATCCTAGCGGTCTTCGTGGTCGGTCTCGTGATCGCCCTGCTGCTCGTTGTGCCGCTCGCCGCCAATCAGGTCTCCGCCCTCGTGGCGACCCTGCCGGGGATGGTTTCGCGGCTCCAGGGCATCCTCGCCGAGCGGGCCGGCTCGCTGCTGCAGCGCGTGGGCGGGGCCGACGTGCTCACCGACCTGCAATCCCAGGTCGGTACCCTGGTGGGGCAGGGGGGCACCTGGTTCCTGACCTTCCTGAAGTCCCTGTGGTCGGGCAGCCAGGCCCTGATCTCCATCGCGTCGCTCCTCGTCGTCACGCCAGTGGTGGCCTTCTATCTCCTCGTCGACTGGGACCGGATGATCGCGACCCTCGACGGCTGGGTTCCGCCGCGCCATCGCCCGGTGGTGCGGCGCCTCGGGCGCGAGATCGACGGGGCAGTGACGGGCTTCGTCCGCGGGCAGACGCTGGTCTGCCTCATCCTCGGCACCTTCTACGCCGTCGGCCTGTTCTTCGTCGGCCTGAACTTCGGCGTGCTCATCGGCTTGATCGCAGGGTTCCTCACCTTCATCCCGTATGTCGGCACGCTCACCGGGTTCCTGCTCTCGGCCGGCGTCGCCCTGGCGCAGTTCTGGCCGGATTCCGACTGGCTGCATATCGGGCTGACCATCGGGGTGTTCGTGGTCGGGCAGTTCCTCGAAGGCAACATCATCTCGCCCAAGCTCGTGGGCGAGTCGGTCGGCCTGCACCCGGTCTGGCTGATGTTCGCCCTCCTCGCCTTCGGCTCGCTGTTCGGTTTCCTCGGGCTGCTGCTCGCCGTCCCGGTGGCAGCCTCCATCGGCGTGCTGGTCCGCTTCGTCCTGGAGCGCTACCTGCAGAGCCCGCTCTACTACGCGGACGCGCCCGTGCTCCTGTCCAAGCCCGAACCCTGAATGGCAACCCGCGACACCGTCCCCCCGAAGCAACTGGCCTTCGACCTGCCGGCCGACCCGCGCTACGGGCGCGAGGATTTCCTCGTGGGACCGGCCAACGAGGCCGCCTACGCGCTCATCGAGGCCTGGCCCAACTGGCCCGACACGGTGTGCCTGCTCACCGGGCCGCCGGGCAGCGGCAAGAGCCACCTCGCCTCGATCTGGGCGACGCGCTCCCATGCCTGGACGGCGCAGGCCTCGGAGATCACCGCCGCCACCGTCCCGCGCTTCCTGTCCAACGGCGCCCTGGTGATCGAGGACATCGACCGAGCCGGTGCGGCCGGCGGTGCGCCCCGCGATGAAGCGGCCCTGTTCCACCTCCTCAACCTCGCGCGTGAGCGCGGCTGCCCGGTGCTCCTGACCTCGGCCAGTTCGGTGGAGGGACTGGGCCTGACCACGGCGGATCTGCGCTCGCGTCTGCGCCTCGCGCCCGGCGCCACCATCCTGCCGCCCGACGACGCCTTGCTGCGCGCCGTTCTCGTCAAGCTGTTCGTCGACCGGCAGCTGGTGGTGGATCTCGCCATCGTCGAGGCCCTCGCCCTGCGGATCGACCGTTCCCTCGGGCGGGCCCGCGACGTGGTCACCGCCCTGGACCGGGATGCCCTGAGCCGGGGGCGGCGCATCACCAAGCCCCTGGCGCTGGCGGTGCTGGAACGCCTCGGCTTCGGAACGGACGAGACCGAGGGCGACGAAAGCGGGGACGAGGACGTCGACGGCCCGTGATCCACCGGATCGCGCGGCCGTGATTGTCATCGAACTGTCAGGAACACCGGCCCGGCCCGTGCTAGGGAGCCGGTCACGCAACCCATAGGAGAGACGCACTTGGCGGACATGGACCCGGACGCAACCGCAGTGGAGAGCGCCACCCCCCGTGGCAGCCAGGCCCGCGCCCAGCCGGCCCAGCCCGCCATGCGCCGAACCGCCTCCGCCAGCGTGGCCGCCAGGGCCCCCTCCGCGAAGGCCCCGGTTGCTCGGTCATCCGTTGCCAAGACGCTCGATGACAAGACGCTCGATGACAAGACGCTCGATGACAAGACGCTCGGTCCAAAGCCAGTTGGGGCAAAGCCATCCGATGCAAGGACGCCTGCCGCGAAGCCCCCCGGCGCCGGGGCCTCCGCCGACCATGCGCCCGAGGCCCTGGCGCCGTCCCCGGAGACTCCGCCGCCTGCCGTGCCGGACGCTCTGCCCGATGCCGACCTGGACCTGCCCATGGCCGGCGACTTGCCCACGCCCGTGGAGGCGGGGCCCGGCGCGCAGGCGCGCGACTCCGTGCGGGAGGCGGGACTCGCCCTGCGCCACTCCCCCGAGCGGTTCGTCAACCGGGAGCTATCCTGGCTCCAGTTCAATCGCCGCGTGCTGGAGGAGGCCTCGAACGCCAACCATCCCCTCCTCGAGCAGGTCCGCTTCCTCTCGATCTCGGCCAACAACCTCGACGAGTTCTTCATGGTGCGGGTCGCCGGCCTGCACGACCAGGTCCGCGCCGGCCTCGTCCTGCCCTCGCAGGACGGCCTGACCCCGGCCGAGCAGCTCGCCCGCGTCGGCACGGAAGTCTCGCACCTCGCCCTCGACCAGCAGGCGCGCTGGCGCGAGCTGCGCCACGAACTCCTCGGCGCCGGCATCGAGCTGACGGAGCCCGCCGGCCTGACGCCGGAGCACAGGGCGTGGCTGGAGGACTACTTCCTCAACCACGTCTTCCCGGTCCTGACGCCACTCGCCATCGATCCGGCGCATCCGTTCCCGTTCATTCCGAATCTCGGCTCCACCATCGCGCTGATGCTGGTCCGCCCCCGCGACGGGCGCACCCTGCGGGCGCTCATCCGCCTACCGGCGGTGCTCGACCGCTTCGTGCGCCTGCCGGATGCCGAGAACGACGCGACCGCCCGCTTCATCGCCATCGAGCAGGTCATCGTCCTGTTCACCGGCCGGCTGTTCCCCGGCTACGCCCTGCGCGGGCAGGGCGCGTTCCGCGTCATCCGCGATTCGGACCTCGAAATCGAGGAGGAGGCCGAGGACCTCGTCCTGCACTTCGAGACGGCCCTGAAGCAGCGCCGCCGCGGCGTCGTCATCCGGCTGGAGGTCGAGGCCGGGATGCCCGAGGACCTGCGCGCCTTCGTGGCCGACGAACTCGAGATCGGCAGCGACGCCGTGATCTTCGTCGAGGGCATGCTCGCCCTCAACGAGCTGTCGCAGATCGTCGGCATCGACCGGCCGGACCTGAAGTTCAAGTCCTACAACCCGCGCTTCCCCGAGCGCATCCGCGAGAGCGGCGGCGACGTCTTCGCGGCGATCCGGCAGAAGGACTTCATCGTCCACCACCCCTACGAGTCCTTCGACGCGGTGGTGCAGTTCCTCGCCCAGGCCGCCCGCGACCCCAACGTGGTGGCGATCAAGCAGACGCTCTACCGCACCTCCTCGAACTCGCCGATCGTCGCCGCGCTGGCGGAGGCCGCCGAGCTAGGCAAGTCGGTCACCGCCCTCGTCGAGCTGAAGGCCCGCTTCGACGAGGAGGCCAACATCCGCTGGGCGCGCAACCTGGAGAAGGCCGGCGCGCAGGTGGTGTTCGGCTTCATTGAGCTGAAGACCCACGCCAAGCTGTCGATGGTGGTCCGTCGCGAGGGCGACCGCCTCGTCACCTACTGCCATGTCGGCACCGGCAACTACCACCCGATCACCGCCCGCATCTACACCGACCTGTCCTTCTTCACCGCCGACCCGGCGGTGGCCCGCGACGTCAGCCGGATCTTCAACTTCATCACCGGCTACGCCGAACCGGCCGAGCTGGAGCGGATGTCGGTCTCGCCGCTCACCCTGAAGCCGCGACTTCTCGAGAACATCGCGGCGGAGGTGGCTCACGCGAAGGCGGGCCGGCCGGCCGCGATCTGGATCAAGTGCAACTCGCTGGTCGACCAGCAGATCATCGACGCGCTCTACGACGCCTCCCAGGCCGGCGTTCAGATCGACTGCGTGGTGCGCGGCATCTGCTGTCTCAGACCGGGCATCCCGGGGCTGTCGGAGACGATCCGGGTCAAGTCGATCGTCGGGCGCTTCCTGGAGCACGGACGCATCTACTGCTTCGGCAACGGCGTCGGGCTGCCCCACCCCAAGGCCGTGGTCTACATCTCGTCCGCCGACCTGATGAGCCGGAACCTCGACCGCCGCGTCGAGGCGCTCCTGCCGATCACCAATCCGACGGTGCATCAGCAGGTGCTGGACCAGATCATGCTGGCCAACCTCCTCGACAACCGCCAGAGCTGGCGTGTACTGGCGTCGGGTGCCAGCGAACGGATCCAACCGGCCGAGGGGGAGGAGCCGTTCAACGCGCACAAGTATTTCATGACGAACCCGAGCCTGTCCGGGCGCGGCAAGTCGTCGAAGAAGTCGAGCCCGCGCGCCCTGAGCCGACGCGCGCAGCGTGGCTGACGGCGGCGTGCCTGACTGTTTGTCCAGAGGAGCCCGCATGGGCCTCGACCCAGCCCGCCCCGGGCCCTTCCAGGGGAACCCCTTGCCGGGGGCCGGGGACCACATCGCGCCGGTGGCGATCATCGACATCGGCTCGAATTCGGTGCGGCTCGTCGCCTATGACGGCCTCACCCGGGCGCCGACGCCGCTCTACAACGAGAAGGTGCTGTGCGGCCTCGGCCGGAACGTGCTCTCCACGGGCCGCCTCAACGAGGAGGCGGTGCGCCGCGCGCTCGTGGCGCTCGCGCGCTTCCAGGTGCTGTGCGACACCATGCGGGTCTCGCGGATCTTCGTGCTGGCGACCGCCGCCGCGCGCGACGCCGAGAACGGCCGGGAATTCCTCGCGGCCGCGGAGGCCGCCTGCGGCCAGCGCATCGAGCTGCTCTCCGGCCGGCGCGAGGCCGAGCTCTCGGCGCTCGGCGTCATCTCGGGCTTCCATGCCCCCGACGGGGTCGTCGGCGACCTCGGCGGAGGCTCCCTCGAGCTCGTGGACGTGCGCGGCGCCACGGTCGGCATGGGCGTGACCATGCCGCTCGGCGGCCTCGCCCTCCAGGACCTGTCCGGGGGCTCGGTCAAGAGGGCGCTCAAGATCGTCCGAGAGAACCTGAAGAAGGCCGCGCCGCAGCTGGAGACCCTGCGCGGACGCAGCTTCTACGCGGTGGGCGGCACCTGGCGTGCGCTCGCCCGCCTGCACCAGTCGGCCCGGGGCTATCCGCTCCACGTCATGCACGGCTACAGCGTCGAGCCCTCGGACGAGTTGAACTTCCTCGAAGTGGTGGAGCGCACCGACGCCGCCCTGCTGCAGGATGTGGAGAGCGTTTCTGAGGCCCGCCGGCCGTTGCTGGCCTACGGTGCGGTGGTGCTGGAGGAGATCATCCGCATCGGCCGCCCGCGGGAGCTCGCGATCTCGGCCAGCGGCGTGCGCGAAGGCCTGCTCTACGAGCAGCTCGACCGCGACGCCCGTCTCGCCGACCCCCTGCTCGCGGCGGCGGCCGAGTTGAATGCGCTGCGCGCCCGCTCGCCTGGCCATGCCGGCGACCTCATCGCCTGGAGCGACCGCTTCATCGCCAGCCTCGAACAGCCGGAGACCGCCGACGAGCGGCGCCTGCGCCACGCGGCGTGTTTCCTGTCCGATATCGGCTGGCGGGCCCATCCGGACTACCGGGGCGAGCAGAGCGTCAACGTCATCACCCACGCGGCCTTCGTCGGCATCGACCACCCGGGCCGGGCTTATCTCGCCCTCGCCATCTACTTCCGTCACGAGGGCATCGCACCCGAGAAGGCGAGCCCGATGCTGCGCAACCTCGCCGGGCCTCGCCTGTTCGAGCGCGCCCGCCTGCTCGGAGCCCTGCTGCGCCTCGCTTTCCCGCTCTCGGCCGGAATGGCGGGCGCCCTCGGCCGCAGTCCCGTCACCATCGCGGACGGCCGGGTGACGCTGACCCTGCCGGCGGATCAGAGCGCCCTGCCCGGAGACCGAATCCTCAACCGGGTGCGCGGCCTCGGTCGCCTGTTCGGACTCGAGGGCCGGATCGTCGAGGCGGATTGAACCAAAACGCAAGCGCAACCGTTTTCCGCGTCCGGTAAGGAGAAACTTGGACATGAAGTCACTCTGTGCAGCAGCGGTTCTGGGGCTGACGATCCTCGGCTCGGTGAGCCCTGTCCTCGCCCAGCCCTACCGCGGATACGACGACGGCTATCGCGGCCGCGACGACGGCTACCGCGGCAGGGGCGACGGATATCGCGATCGCGACGACGACTTCCGGGATCGCGGCCGCGGCCGGCGCGACTACGGCTTCGACGAGGCGGAATACCTGCGCTGCAACCCGGATGTCCGCCGGGCGGTGAACCGCGGCCAGATGGAATCCGGCGCCGCGCACTACCGGGTCTTCGGCCGTCGCGAAGGACGCCGCCTGAGCTGCTGAGGCCTCGAATCGAGGCCGACGCCCCGAGCCCCTGTCGTCCGGGCACCGACCCGGAAGGCCTTGGGCTCGTGGCGCGTCGTCCTCGCTCCGCCGGGTGCCTCGATCACGAGGGGCCCGTCGCCGGTGACGACCTTCAAGGATCATGTCTCGACCCATGCGGCCGGATATGCGGCGCACCGGCCGACCTACCCGCGGGCGCTCTGGTCGACGCCCTCGCGGAGGCCGCGCCGGGGCACGCCTTGGCTCTCGACGGCGCCTCTGCGGCACCGGCCAGCTTTCCGTCCCGCTCACCGATCGGTTCGCGCGCGTTGTCGCCACCGATGCGAGCGCCAGCAGATCGCCCACGCGACTCCGCATGCCCGCGTCGCCTACGGCACCGCTCCCGCCGAGCGGATCGGTCTGCCGGAGGCCAGCGCCGATCGTGGCGTTCGGGGAAAGTCCTGGCGGCGGCCTGGGGTGAGCCCGACGCGCAGCGAGCCATCCGCTGGCCGCTGGCGCTGCGCGTCGGTCGCCTCTGACGGGGGCGATGCAAGCGGATCAGGTCGTCCGCACCGGGAAGATCGCCTTCTTCACGATGGCATGGACGCCCCAGTTCCCGTCGACCACCTGGGTGATGCCGAAATCCACCGCGATGGACATCAGCGAGATCGCCTCGTCCTCGGTCAGCCCATGCCCGTGCATCAGAAACTGCCGCATCTTGCGGAAGGCATCGCGCATGGCGAGATCGATGGAGGATTTGGCGAAGATCGCGTTCTGCGCGTCGGGCCCGAGATCGGCGAGGTAGTTCGGGTAGCTGAAACCCGAGAGCACCCAATCCTCGGCCGTCTCGATCATCGGGAAATCGAGGGTCTCGAGGGCCGTACCCGGAAGATCCGCCTTCTTGTGCAGGATGAACTGGAAGGTGCCGGTGAGCGAGCACTCGATGGCGGTGCCGCAGAGCTCGGAATCCCCCTGGCTCGCATGCGGGTCGCCCACCGAGAACAGGGCTCCCGGCACGGCGACGGGATAGTACAGGGTCGCGCCCTTGCCGATGCGCCAGTTGTCGATGTTGCCGCCGGTATAGCTCGGCGGGATGGAGTTCACCATCTCGGCCTCCTTGGGCGCCAGGCCCATGGTGCCGAAATGCGGGCGGATCGGCACCCGGAAGCCCTTGAGCACGTCGAAATTGCGCGTCGTCCTGGCGTGGTCCACCGGCAGGCCCGGATAGTCGATGGTGGGGTGGTCGATTCCGGCGGGGTCGGTCACGCCGGGCCAACGGAAGCTGTAGACCGCCTGGGCCCAATCGCGGGCCCCCGTGGCGTCGACCTCGTAGATCGTCACCACCTCGCGCGGCCGATCACCAGTGATCATGTCCTTGTAGTGATAGCCCCAGTTGGCGGCGGCGTTGCTGCCGAAGGTGCGGCCCTTGAAGGCCGGGTTGGCGCAGGGGCGAGGCGCCACGTCGAGGATGCGCACCTCCAGGACGTCGCCGGGCTCGGCGCCCCGGATCGCAACCGGGCCGGTGCAGATGTGCACGCCGAGGCCGCCGCCGGGTCCGAACTTGGTGTCCTCCGGCCCGGCCCCGCGCCGGGCGACGCCCTTCTTGTCCTTGGTCCAGAGGAAGACGCTCTCCGCACCGGGATCGCCCGTGACCATGCGCTCGGCGTCGTCGTTGGCGTGGTGGGTCAGGGTCTCGATGGTGACGTAGTCGCCGGACTCGATCTCGACCTGAGGTTTGAGACTGCGGCTGAAATAGCCCCAGTGCACCGTCTCGGCGGTGGCGGGCAGGTGGTAATGCGCCGTCTGCTTCAGGGCTCGCTTCGCGCTCACCTCGGCGAGGGCCGGCCCCGGCAGGGTGAGGCCGCCGGCCATCAGGGCCGCCGCCCCGCCCGAGGCAACGAAGCCGCTCTTCAGGAAGGCCCGCCGCTCCGGCGCGAGGTCTCGCAGGAAGCGGCGGCGATGCTCCGCGAAATGGCCGCAACTCGGATCGTCACCCTGGCACATCGCAACCTCCCGCTTACGAAATGAGCAGGAATATTGCATGCAAAGCAGCGGCCACGCTTCCCCGGCGGGGCCGAATCGGCAACGAGTCGCGGGCTCCCGCGTTTGAATCCTGGGGAACAGCTTCGTTCGCACAGGGGCGCCGACGCACCCAGGCGCCGCCGATCGCGCGCGCCGCTCCGTACGCAGGATGCCAGAACCTTTGACGACGGGTGTCGACCGATCTCAGCTGCACCAGATCATCGCCGGCCTCTCCGAGGGCGTCATCCTCATCGAGCCCGATCAGCGCATCACCTGGGCCAACGCGGCGGCCCTGGCGATGCACGGGGCCACCGACCTCGCCGAACTGGGCGGGACCGTCTCGACGTTCCGAGACACGTTCGTCCTGCGCTACCGCAACAACCACGTCATCACCCGCACGCCGATCGAGCGGGTCCTGGCCGGCGAGACCTTCGACGAGGTCATCGTCAACGTCCGGCGCACGGACCGACCCGATTTCAACGCGACCCAGCGCGTGCGCAGCCTCGTCATCACCGACGCGGCCGGCGCGCCCGACTGCCTCGTGCTGATCCTGGCCGACGTCACGTCGCAATTCGAGGCCGAGGAGCGCTTCGAGAAGACCTTCAGCGCCAACCCGGCACCAGCCGTGATCTGCCGCCTGTCGGACCTGCGCCACGTGAAGGTCAATCTCGGCTTCCTGGAGATGACGGGCTACCGCAGCGCCGATGTGATCGGGCGCAGCGTCTACGAGATCGACGTGCTGAACGAGGCCCGCAGCCGGGACCTCGCCATCGCCCGCCTCAATGCCGGCGAGACGATCCCGCAGATGGAGGCCTGCCTGCGCCTGCCGGACGGCGGCACCCGCTTCGTCATCGTGGCCGGCCAGCCCATCGACATGGGCGACGAGCCCTGCATGCTCTTCACCTTCGCCGATCTCGAGCTGCGCAAGAAGGCGGAGACGGCCCTGCGCCACAGTGAGGAGCGCTTCGCCACAGCCTTCCGCCTGACCCCCGTGCCGACGCTGCTGTGCCGGGCCGACGGCCTCGCGGTTCTCGGGATCAACCAGGCCTTCAGCCGGACCTTCGGCCACGAGGAGGACGCCGTGATCGGCCAGGCGCTGGACGCGATCGGCCTGTGGGCCGATCGCGTCCAGCGCGAACGCTTCGGAGCCGAACTCGCCGTACAGGGAAGCGTCCTCGGCTTCGAGGCCTGCCTGCGCCGCCACGACGGCGTCGACCTCGACTGCCTCGTCTCGGCCGAGAGCGTCACCATCGGCGAGGAGGTTTGCCTCCTCGCCGTGCTGCAGGACATCAGCGACCGCAAGCGTTCCGAGCGGGAATTGTTCGACGCGATCGAGACCGTGATGGCCGACACCTCCTGGTTCAGCCGGGGCCTGATCGAGAAGCTCGGCAACCTGCGCCAATCGCGCGCGTCGGACCCCGCGCCGGCCAGGCCCGATCTGACGCGACGCGAGGCGGAGGTGCTTCGCCTGATCTGCCAGGGCCTCGGCGACGGCGCCATCGCCAAGCGCCTCGGCCTGACCCCCAACACCGTGCGCAATCACGCGGCCGCGCTCTACCGCAAGCTCGGCATCCACCGCCGTGGCGAGGCGATCATCTGGGGCCGGGACAACGGCTTCGCGTCGTAGGCCAACGGGTCCTCCGCACCTGATCGCGCGCGGCCTGGACCGCCCGAACGCCGAAGACCCGCCCGCTCCCTCCTGGAAACGGCCGGGTCTTCATTGATCTGCGGGTTCATTCGGCTGCCGGTGAGCCCGCCGTCCGACCCTACAGCGCCGCCCGGATCGCCGCGGCGATGCGCTTCAGACCGGCCTCGACCTGGCCGCCCCTGATGTGCACGCGCAGGGCCCGGCGCCGGCGCTCGGCCAGGACCGCGAAGTCGCCCCGGGCCTGGGCCGCCACCACCGTGCCGAAGCCGAGGCTGCGGCCGGGGATCGCGAGATCGGCCGACGGGTCTGCGGTGATCTGCAGGAAGACGCCGGTATCGGGACCGCCCTTGTAGGCCTGACCGGTGGAGTGCAGGAAGCGCGGCCCGAATTCGAGGCAGGTCGCGAGGCGGCGCGTGTCGCGCAGCGCCACCCGGGCCTCCTGCAGGATCGCCTGGTGACCGGGATTGCGGGCCACGTAGGCCAGCAGCGCCACGTAGTCGCCGTCCTTCGCCCGGGCGAGATGGGCGGCGAGGGCCGCCTCCAACCCTTCGACGGCCTGCGGCAGAGCGCCGGCATTGCCCGCATCCGCGTAGAGGGCGATCGTCTCGTCGGCGAAGATCGGGGTCTCGCCCGGCAGGGAGCCGCTCTTCTCGGCCGCATCGAACAGCTTCTTCGTCTCGATCTTGCTCGCCTCGACGTCGGGCTGGTCGAAGGGATTGATGCCGAGCATCGCGCCCGCCACCGCCGTGGCGATCTCGAAGCGGAAGAACTCCTGCGGGAGCTGCTCCTCGTTGGCCAGGGTGATGTGCGCCACCGGATGCCCCTCGCGCTCGAGGTTGCGCACGGCCTCGTCCTGGTGGGGATCGGCACGCCCGTCGAGGCGCAGGTAGACGAAGAAGCGGTCGCGGCCATAGACGGCCGGCACGTCGACCGGCTCGCCGTCGATGGGGATCAGGCCCTTGCCCGCCTTGCCGGTGGATTCGGCGATGAGCTGCTCGGCCCAGGCGCCGAAGGTGTCGATGCCCGGCGAGGCGACGATCGTGACCTTGTCGCGGCCGGCGGTGAGCGCGGCCGCGCCCAGGGCGGTGCCGAGGAGCACGCCCGGGTTCTGGGCGGGCGGCACGGCCGGGCCGCAGGAGCGGACCATGGTGCGGGCGGTGTCGAGGAAGGTCTTCACGTCGATGCCCGAGGCCGCCGCCGGCACGAGGCCGAAGGCCGAGAGCACGGAGTAGCGTCCGCCGATCTGCGGGACGCCGTAGAAGATCCGCCGGAAGTTGTCGGCCTTCGCGGCCTTCTCCATGGCCGAGCCCGGGTCGGTGACGGCGACGAAGTGGGCGCCGGCCTTCTCGCTCCCCACGACCTCCTTCATCCGGCCGAGGAAGTAATCGCGGAAGACGTTGGGCTCGAGGGTCGAGCCCGACTTGCTCGCCACGATGAACAAAGTGGTCGGCAGGCTGATCGCGGCTTCCGTCTCGCGGACCTGATCGGGATCGGTGGAATCGAGGATGCGCAGGGCGGGGAAGCCCTCGCGGCTGCCGTAGGTCTCGGCGAGCACCTCCGGGCCGAGGCTCGACCCGCCCATGCCGAGCACGACGACGTCGCTGAAGCCGCCGGCTCGCACCTCCTCGGCGAAGGCCTCGTAATCGGCGACGTGCTCGCGTTCGTCCTCGACGATGCGCAGCCAGCCGAGCCAGCGGTCCTCGTCGGCCCCGCTCCAGACGGTCTTGTCGTGGGCCCAGAGCCGGCGGATCTTGCCGGACGCGCGCCACTCCTCGACCGCCTTCTTGGCGGCGGCGCCGAGCGTCTCGCCGAGCACGAGGGTCTGCCCATCGAGCTTCGGCCCGAGGAAGTCGATCCGCTTGCTCGCCACTACGCCGAGGAGCTTGTCGGCGGCGTCGATGAAGAGCTGAACGCCCTCCTCGACCAGGGTGTCGCCGACCGTCTCGATGTCGATGCCGGCCTCGGCGAGGCGCGCCATCACGGCCTGCGCGCCCGCGACGTCGCTCTCGATGGCGGCCTTGACGGTCCCGTGATCGCGGAACGCGTCCATGGTGGCCGGCGGCATGGTGTTGACGGTGTCGGGGCCGATCAGCTCCTCGACGTAGAGCACGTCCGAATAGGCCTTGTTCTTGACGCCCGTGGAGGCCCAGAGCAGCCGCTGCGCCTTGGCGCCCTTCGCGGCAAGCGCCTGCCAGGCCGGCTCGGCATGGATGGCCTTGTAGCGCTGGTAGGCGAGCTTGGCGTTGGCGATGGCGACCTTGCCCTTGAGGTCGTCGAAGCCGCCCTTCTCGTCGAGGGCCTTGTCGACGGCCACGTCGATGCGGCTGATGAAGAAGCTCGCCACGCTGGCGACCTTCGAGACGTCCCCGCCCTTGGCGGCGAAGGCCTCCAGCCCGGCGATGAAGGCCCGGGCCACCGCCTCGTAGGTCCCGACCGAGAACAGCAGGGTGACGTTGATGCTGATGCCGTCGGCGGTCAGGGCCTGGATCGCCGGGATGGCCTCGCGGGTGGCCGGCACCTTCACCATGAGGTTGTCGCGGGCCACCAGCTGGTGCAGGCGGCGGGCCTCCGCCAGGGTCTCCCCGGTGTCGAGGGCGAGGTAGGGCGAGACTTCGAGGCTGACATAGCCGTCGGCGCCGTCGCTCTCATCGTAGACCGGGCGCAGCACGTCGGCGGCGGCCTGGATGTCGGCCACCGCGCAGCCCTCGTAGAGGTCGATGACGCGGGCATCGCCCGTGTCCATCACGGCCTTCAGGGCGTCGTCGTATTCCGAGGAGCCGCCGATAGCCTTCTCGAAGATCGAGGGGTTCGAGGTGACGCCGCGCAGGCCGTCCTCGTCCACCAGGGCCTTGAGCTTGCCCTGCGCGACGAAGCCCCGGGCGACGAAATCGAGCCACACGGCCTGACCCTGTTCGGGGAAGAGAGCCTTGAGCGGGTTCATGGAAAACTCCTCGTCGTCCGGGCGCCGGGCCTGGAGCCGCGTCGCCGATAGATATCACCGGTTGTGCCCTCTCCCCATGACGGGAGAGGCGACCACGTTCGTGCAGCCCTAGTTTCGATGCCGGGCGATCTGGTCGCGGGCGGCCTGGAGCACCTTCTCGGGGGTGAAGCCGAACTTCGTCTGCAGGTCCTTGATCGGGGCCGAGGAGCCGAAGGTGTGCATGCCGATGATCGTGCCGGCCGAGCCCGCGTAGCGGTCCCAGCCGATGACCGAGCCCTGCTCGACGGCGACCCGGGCCAGCACATCCGGGATCAGCACGCTGTTGCGGTAGGCCTCGTCCTGGCGCTCGAACAGGTCCCAGGAGGGCATCGAGACGACGCGGGCCTTCACGCCCTCGGCGGTCAGGGCCTCGTAGGCCGAGACGCAGAGCTGGACCTCCGAGCCCGTGCCGATGAGGATCACTTCCGGCGTGCCCGCGCAATCGGCGAGCACGTACGCGCCCTGGGCGGTGCCGGAGGCGGGGGCGTATTTCGAGCGATCCAGGGTCGGCAGGGGCTGGCGGGAGAGCGCCAGCACCGCCGGCTGGTCCTTCAGGCCCAGGATCACCCGGTAGGCCTCCGCGACCTCGTTGGCATCCGCCGGGCGCAGGGTCACGAGGCCGGGGATCGCCCGCAGGGTGAGAAGCTGCTCCACCGGCTGGTGGGTCGGGCCGTCCTCGCCGACGCCGATCGAATCGTGCGTGAAGACGTGGAAGACCGGCACCTCCATGAGCGCCGCGAGGCGGATCGGCGGGCGCATGTAATCGGCGAAGACCAGGAAGGTGGCGCCGTAGGCCCGCAGGCCCACGAGGCCGAGGCCGTTCACGATGGAGCCCATCGCGTGCTCGCGCACCCCGAAATGGATGTTGCGGCCGCCCGGCTCGAAGGGGGTGAGCGAGCCGGCCCCCTCGAAGGTGAGGTTGGTCTTGTTGGAGGGCGCGAGGTCGGCCGAGCCGCCGAGCATGAACGGCACGTGCTGCGCGATGGCGTTCAGCACCTTGCCGGAGGATTCGCGGGTGGCGAGGCCCTTGGCGTCAGGCGCGAAGACCGGGATGTCCCGGTCCCAGCCCTCCGGCAGCCGGCCTTCGAGGTAGGCGGCGAGTTCCTCGGCATGCTCCGGATCGGAAGCCTTGGCTTCGTGGAAGAAGCCTTCCCAGGTGGCGTAGAGCTCGGCGCCGCGCCGGCCGATGCCGTCGCGAAAATTGTCGTAGACGCCGTCCGGCACCAGGAACTGGGCGTCCTCGGGCCAGCCATAGGCGCGCTTGGCGCCCTTGACCTCGTCCTCGCCCAGCGCGTCCGAGTGGGCCTTGGCGGTGTTCTGCTTCTTGGGGGCGCCGTAGCCGATGATCGAGTTGACGACGATCAGCGTCGGGCGGTCGCCGGACTGGAGGAAGGTCTCGAGGGCGGACGCGATCGCGTGGACGTCGTTGGCGTCGGCCACGCGCAGGACCTGCCAGCCATAGGCGAGGAAGCGGGCCGCGACCTCCTCCGAGAAGGCGAGCTCGGTGTGGCCCTCGATGGTGATGGTGTTGTTGTCGTAGATCCAGCACAGGTTCGACAGGCGCAGGTGCCCGGCGATGGAGGCGGCCTCCGCGGCGACGCCCTCCATCAGGTCGCCGTCCGAGCAGATCGCGTAGACGTTGTAGTCGAACAGCGGCAGGTCCGGCCGGTTCAGGCGCTCGCCGAGGAAGCGGCCGCCCATCGCCATGCCGACGGAGTTCGCGACGCCCTGGCCCAGCGGGCCGGTGGTGGTCTCGACGCCGGTGGTGAAGTGGTACTCGGGATGGCCCGGGGTCCGGCTGTCGAGCTGGCGGAAGTTCTTGAGGTCGTCGATGGTCAGCGCGGGCGCGTTGCCGCTATCCTTCTCGGCGACGCCGGCGAGATGGATCAGCCCGTAGAGCAGCATCGAGGCGTGGCCGGCGGAGAGCACGAAGCGGTCGCGGTTCGGCCAGTGCGGATGCGCCGGGTCGTAGCGCAGGTAGCGGTTCCACAGGGTGTAGGCCACCGGCGCCAGCGCCATCGGGGCGCCGGCATGGCCGGAATTGGCCTTCTGGACCGCGTCGATGGCGAGCGTCCGGAGCGTGTCGATGCTGAGCTTGTCGATCTCGCTCAGGGCCGCGTTCGGCTTGGTGTCTGCTCCGCTCATTGCTCGTCGTCCTTCGTTTCTGGGCTTGTTCGCCGACCGCGTTCCGAACGCTCAGGCGTCGCGCCGTTGGGGCGCGGCCATGGCCGCCCCCGGGGATCCGGCATCCGCGGAGCCGCTGCTCCGCTCCTTGGCCGGCCCCTTGGCCCGGCTGTAGTTGAGAATGGTGTTCACCAGCGTGACGTGGCTGAAGGCCTGCGGGAAATTGCCCACGAGCCTCCGTGCCTTCACATCATACTCCTCCGCCACCAATCCGACATCGTTGCAAACGCCGATCAGCCGCTCGATCAGCGCACGCGCCTCCTCGCAGCGGCCGAGGCCGATGAGGTTGTCGGCGTACCAGAACGAGCAGGGCAGGAACGCGCCCTCGTCGCCGGGCAGCCCGTCGGTGGTCTGGTTCTCGGTGTCGTAGCGCAGCACGAAGCCGTCGCGCATCAGGGTGCGGCCGATGGCGTCGACGGTGCCGACCACGCGGGGATCGTCCTGGGGCAGGAAGCCCATATGGGCGATCAGCAGCAGGCTCGCGTCGAGACGCTTCGAACCGTAGGACTGCACGAAGCTGTTCAGCTCGGGATCGAAGCCCTTGGCACAGACCTCGGCGTGGATCTGGTCGCGGATCTCGCGCCAGCGCCCCACCGGCACGTCGCGGGCTCGGCTCGGCCGGTGGTTCACGCCGGTGGCGCGGATCTCATCCTGCTCGTGCCCTTCCGCCTCCTCGAAGGAGCGGATGGCCCGGTCGAAGGCGACCCAGGCCATCACCTTCGAATGCACGAAGTGCCGGCGACCGCCGCGCACCTCCCAGATGCCCTCGTCCGGGGTGCACCAGACCTTCTCGAGATGGCGCAGCAGCGCCTCGCCCACCCGCCAGCCGTCCGCGTCGCCCTGGAGACCGCGCTGGCGCGCCTGGTAGAGGGCGTCGAAGATCTCGCCGTAGACGTCGAGCTGGAACTGCTCCACCGCCGCGTTGCCGATGCGCACGGGCTTCGAGTTCTCGTAGCCGGGGAGCCAGTCGAGCTCGATCTCGGGCAGCATGCGCTCCCCGGCGATGCCGTAGAGGATGTGGGCCTGCTCCGGATTGCCCGCGACCGCGCGCACCAGCCAGTCGCGCCAGGCGCGCGCCTCGTCGAGGTAGCCGCCATCCATCAGGGCGATGAGGGTGAAGGTGGAATCGCGCAGCCAGCAGAACCGGTAATCCCAGTTGCGCACGCCACCGAGATCCTCCGGCAGGGAGGTGGTGGGCGCCGCGACGATGCCGCCGGTGGGCTGGTAGATCAGCGCCTTCAGGGTGAGCAGCGACCGCTTCAGGATTGCATCCCAGGGGGTGCCGGAGGCGGCCCGGCCCGACCAGTCGCGCCAGTAGCGGTCGGTCTCGAACAGCACCTTGCGGGGCTGGATCGGCGCCGGGTCATCCTCGTGGGAGGCGCCGTAGCTCAGGGTGAAGGCCACGCTCTGGCCAGCCTCGACCGTGAATTCCGAGACGGTGGTCTGGTCCTGGCCGAACGTCGGCACGAGGGTGCGCAGCACCACCTTGTGCGGCCCCGAGATCGCGCGCAGATCGCCGAGTTCGTTGTGCGAGACCCACGGCACGGCGAGCCCGTAATCGAAGCGCACGCGCAGGCGCATCCGCATGGGCACCGCGCCCTCGAGCCCCTCGACGATCCGGACGAGGTGCGCGCCGTCGTTGGCGGGCATGTAGTCGGTCACCCGCACGGCGCCGCCGGCGGTCTCGTGCCGGGTCTCCAGGACGAGGCTGCCCTCGCGGTACTGCCGGGTGGTGGTGGCGGGCTCGGCGGGGCCGAGCTTCCAATAGCCGTGGTCCTCGGTGCCGAGCAGGGCGGCGAAGCAGGCGGCGGAATCGAAGCGGGGCCAGCAGAGCCAGTCGACGCTGCCGTCGCGGGCGATCAGCGCAGCGGTCCGGCCATCGCCGACGAGCGCATAATCCTCGATCCGTCCGGCCATCCAGGTCCTCGTGTCCGCGCAGCCGACCGTCACGCGGCGCGCGGCGGTGCATCATCGCTGGCGTCCACCTAGTCCCCGAACCGGGCAGGGTCCAGGGTCGGCGCGGCAATTGCCGCGTGTCTGCCGCCCGAAACGGCGCCCGGCCTCAGCGCAGGCGCTCGACCCAGCCGGACACGGCGGCCCCGAGGGTGGCGGTCTCGGCCCCGATCGCCGCTCCGCCGGCGCCCACGAAGGCACCGGCCGCGGCGCCCGCCCGGGTCACGGCCCGGATCGTCGGTGCGAAGGGCAGGGCGACCTCGGGCAGGAGGCCGTCCTCCGCGGCGGCGACCGTCCCATCGGCCTCGGCCACCGGCATGAAGGGCAGCGGCTTGTCCGTGGCCGTGGCCGCGGGTGCCTTGCCGGCGACGCGCGCCGCGTCGAGCCGGCGCGGCGCGGCGCGCGCCGCCGTCCGAGGAAGTGCCTTGTGGACCGCCGTGGGAGCGGGTTCGGCCTGAGCGAGCGCCCCCATCGGGAACTGGGTCTGGAAGGCGAGGGGTGCGGGGATGTGGGGCGTCGCCGCCACCGCCTGGGGAGCGGTCGCGACCGCCGTCGCCGGAGCCGAGGCTTTCGGCGCCACGGCCGCCGGCTCGTGACCCGGCTCGTGACAGAGATAAGAGGCGGCGCCGAGGATCACCGCCATCAGCAGGGTGGGCAGGAGGGGCGGGGTGACGCCGCGCGCGGTGCCCGTGTCGAACGCCGAGGGAGCGGGGGGCGTGCACGCTGACATCCGGGTCACCTCGCTGTGCGATTCGGCGATCGGTTCGATGGCCGACGGCATTAGCCGGCCCGTTTGCGGCAGAACCTGGGCTGTTTCCTCTCGCGATGGTAACGGTCGTTCGGGCACGCCGCTTGCGTGCCGGGCCCTCACCCGTCGGGTCATCGCGCAGGTTTTCCTGTTCTCCGCCGACGGACCATGGCAGTCCCCAGCCAACGGCTGCGAACCGAACCCCTTCCTCCATCCCGACCCACCCTCAGATCCCGATGACCGAGCCGACCCTGACCGTCGCCGTGATCGATCCGAGCCGGGCGCGCGCCGCGATCCTCGAGGAGGGGCTCACGGCGGCGGGCTCGACCCGCGTCGTGGTTCTGCCCGACACCCCCGACCTGTCCGCCCGGGTGGCCGCGCTGAACCCGGACGTGGTCGTGATTCATCTCGAAAGCCCGAGCCGGGACATCCTGGAGCAGATGTCGGGCCTGTCCCGGCACGTGGAGCGGCCGGTGGCGATGTTCGTCGACCGCTCGGACGTGCCCATGATGCAGGCGGCGATGGATGCGGGCATTTCCGCCTACGTGGTCGACGGCCTGCAGCCGCAGCGCATCCGCTCGATCCTCGACGTGGCGATCCTGCGCTTCAACGCCTTCGCGCGGCTGCAGCGCGAACTGTCCGAGGCGCGGGGCGAACTCGCCGACCGCAAGCTGATCGAGCGGGCCAAGGGCATCCTCATGACCGCCAAGGGCCTCTCGGAGGAGGAAGCCTACCGGACGATGCGGCGCAAGGCCATGAACGAGAAGCGGAAGATCGCCGACATCGCCCGCGCCATCGTGACGGCGGCGGACCTCCTGGGATGAGAGGCCCGCCCCGATGAGACTCGCCCTCGGATACGTGCCGCTCATCGACGCGGCGCCCCTGATCGCCGCCGTGGAGGGCGGCTTCACCGCCGCCGAGGGCCTGGCGGTGGACCTCGTCAGCGAGCCCTCCTGGGCGACGCTCCGGGACAAGCTGGCGCTGGGCCACCTCGACGGGGCCCACATGCTCGCGCCCCTCGCCATCGCCAGCGCGCTGGGAATCAGCGGTCCCGAGACCGACCTCGTGGTGCCCCTGGGGCTCAGCCTCAACGGCAACGCGGTCACGGTCTCGCGCCCGCTCTGGGCCGAGATGGCGCCGGAGGCCGAGGACCTCGACACGATCGCGCAGGCGTTTTCCCGCATCGCACGCGGGCGGGCCGCGCAGGGCCGGCCCCTGACCCTGGGCACCGTGCACCCCTTCTCCTGCCATACCTACCAGCTCCGGATGTTCGCCGCCCGCGGCGGCCTCGACCTCGACGCCGCGACCCGGCTGGTGGTCATCCCCCCGCCCTGGATCGCCGAGGCCCTGCAATCGGGTCAGATCGACGGGTTCTGCGTCGGCAGCCCCTGGAACAGCGTCGCGGTGGCCGAGGGCTACGGCCGCATCATCGCCCTCGGCTGCGAGCTGGCGCCGAACTGCCCGGAAAAGGTGCTGGCCCTGCCGGCCTATGCGGCGGAGACCTGCGCGGCCCTGGTCCGGGCGGTGCGGCGGGCGGGGCACTGGTGCGCCGCCCCCGAGAATCGACACGAACTGGCGAGCCTGCTCGCCCATCCGAGCCATCTCGGCATCGACCCGGGCCTCGTCCACCGGGCCTTGGCCGGCACCGTGGTGATCGACCCGGACGGGACCGAGCGGCGGGCGGAGCAGTTCGTGGTGTTCGGAGCGGGGGCCGAACGGCCGCGGCCCGAGCAGGCGGATTGGCTTCTCGACCGCATGGCCGCCGCCGGCCAGATCGTCCCCACCCCGACCCTGTCCGCCCGCGCCCGCGCGATCTACCGGACCGACCTGTACGCCGGAGCGGTCGGCGCCTGAGCCGGGACGCTGCCGCCCGTACCGGCAAACTGCCTGTGAATTGTGCAGTGCGGCGGGTGGCGCGCGGCGAGGCAGACATCGGGGTCAGCGCATCCGACCGGTGCGACCGGCGCGGCCTCGTCCGGCTCCGGGGGCGGGCTCGGACGGTGAGGCATTCTCGACAAACGGCTGCGCCTCGAAGACCTTGGAACGATTCCGACATCGCCCGCACCGCCCCGGCCCCGTGAGCCGACCCGACTTGGCACGCCCCGTGCAGATGTCGGAGGGCTCGCCAACGATGACGAGCCTTATCCGTCGGCAGAGCCGCTGACCCGAGTCCCCCACGGAACGCAGATCTTGCGTTCGATGGATGTGCTTGGTCGGCGGTTTTTTCTTTGACGGATGCCCATTGCTTTCGAGGATGTCGGGTTCGATGACTGACGGTTTCCGCAACAACCGCCGTGATCTGCTGAAGGGTGCCGCCGCGACGCTGTCCCTGGCGGCGCTCGCCCGCACCGCGCTGCCGGGCGGAGCCTTCGCGCAGGGCGCCGGCCCCGAGGTGAAGGGGGCCAAGCTCGGCTTCATCGCCCTGACCGATGCGAGCCCGCTCTTCGTGGCCAAGGAGAAGGGCTTCTTCGCCAAGCACGGCATGCCCGACGTGGAGGTCCTCAAGCAGGCGTCCTGGGGCACCACCCGCGACAACCTCGTGCTCGGCTCCGAGGGCAACGGCATCGACGGCGCCCACATCCTGACGCCGATGCCCTATCTCATCTCGGCCGGCCGGGTGACGCAGAACAACGTGCCCGTACCGATGCACATCCTGGCCCGGCTCAACACCAACGGCCAGTGCATCTCGGTGGCCAAGGAGTATCTCGACCAGAAGGTCGCCCTCGACGCGAAGGTGTTCAAGGCGGCGATCGAGAAGAAGAAGGCCGCCGGAAAGTCGGTGAAGGCGGCCATGACCTTCCCGGGCGGCACCCACGACCTCTGGATCCGCTACTGGATGGCCGCCGGCGGCATCGACCCGGACAAGGACATCGAGACCATCGTCGTGCCGCCGCCCCAGATGGTGGCGAACATGAAGGTCGGCACGATGGACTGCTTCTGCGTGGGCGAGCCCTGGAACGCCCAGCTCGTGCAGCAGGGCCTCGGCTACACCGCGCTCACCACCGGCGAACTCTGGAAGGACCATCCCGAGAAGGCCTTCGCCATGCGGGCCTCCTTCACGGAGAAATACCCGAACGCCACCAGGGCGCTGCTGATGGCCGTGCTCGAGGCCCAGCAATGGTGCGACAAGCCCGAGAACAAGGACGAGGTCGCCGCCATCGCGGCCAAGCGTCAGTGGATGAACGTCCCGGTCTCGGACGTCGCCGGCCGCATCAAGGGCACGATCGACTACGGCGACGGCCGCGTGGTCGAGAACAGCCCCCTCGTGATGAAGTTCTGGAACGACAACGCCTCCTATCCCTACCAGTCCCACGACCTCTGGTTCCTCACCGAGGACATCCGCTGGGGCAAGTTCGACGCGCAGACCGACACCAAGGCCCTCGTCGCCAAGGTGAACCGCGAGGACCTCTGGCGCGAGGCGGCGAAGGCCCTCGGCGTCACGGCGATCCCGGCCTCGACCTCGCGCGGCAAGGAGACCTTCTTCGACGGCAAGGTCTTCGATCCGGCCGATCCGGCCGCCTACCTGTCCAGCCTCGGCATCAAGAGGATCGCGTGATGGCCAACACCACCACCCTGGCGGCCAGCCCGGCCGCCGCCGCGCCGGCCAAGCCGAAGCGGGCGCCCCTCGTCACGATGGCCACCCTGAACACCATCGCCAAGAACCTGATCCCGCCGGTCGTGGTGCTGATCGCCTTCCTGGTGATCTGGGAGATGCTGTGCTCGCGCCCGGGCGCCGGCCTGCCGCCGCCCTCGCGGGTCGTCACCGAGGCCTGGGACATCATCGCCCACCCGTTCTACGACAACGGCGGCACCGACAAGGGCCTGTTCTGGCACATCGCCGCCAGCATCCAGCGCGTGGCCCTCGGCTTCGCCCTGGCCACCGTCGCCGGCATCCTCACCGGCACCCTGATCGGCCAGTCGGAATGGGCCATGCGCGGCCTCGACCCGATCTTCCAGGTGCTGCGCACGATCCCGCCGCTGGCCTGGCTGCCGCTCTCGCTCGCCGCCTTCCGGGACGGCCAGCCCTCCGCGATCTTCGTGATCTTCATCACCTCGATCTGGCCGATCATCATCAACACGGCGGTGGGCATCCGAAACATCCCGCAGGATTACCGCAACGTGGCGGCGGTGCTGCGCCTCAACCCGCTGGAGTTCTTTTCCAAGATCATGCTGCCCTCGGCGGCCCCCTACATCTTCACCGGCCTGCGCATCGGCGTCGGCCTGTCCTGGCTCGCCATCGTGGCGGCCGAGATGCTCATCGGCGGCGTCGGCATCGGCTTCTTCATCTGGGATGCGTGGAACTCCTCCCACATCTCCGAGATCATCGTCGCCCTCGTCTATGTCGGCATCATCGGCTTCATCCTCGACCGCTTCGTCGCCTTCGTCGGCACCCTGGTCACCCGCGGCACCGCGACGGCCTGAGGAGACAGTCCCATGAGCTATCTCAGCATCGAGAACGTCGGCATCAGCTTCACCCGCTCGGGCCGGACCAACGAGGTCCTGCGCGACGTCAGCGTGAAGATCGACAAGGGCGAGTTCGTCTCGCTGATCGGGCATTCGGGCTGCGGCAAGTCGACGGTGCTCAACATCGTGGCCGGCCTGCTCAAGGCCTCCACCGGCGGGGTGCTGCTCGAGGGCAAGGAGGTGAACAGTCCCGGGCCCGACCGCGCCGTGGTGTTCCAGAACCACTCGCTCCTGCCCTGGCTCACCGTGCGCGAGAACGTGGCGCTCGCCGTCGACAAGGTCTTCAAGGGCAAGAAGTCGAGGGCCGAGCGCAATGCCTGGATCGACCACAACCTGTCGCTGGTGAACATGACCCACGCCGCCGACCGGCGCCCGAGCGAGATCTCGGGCGGCATGAAGCAGCGCGTGGGCATCGCGCGGGCCCTGGCGATGGAGCCGAAAGTGCTGCTCCTCGACGAGCCCTTCGGGGCGCTGGACGCCCTCACCCGCGCCCATCTCCAGGACTCGCTCATGGACATCCATGCCCGGCTGAAGAACGCCGTGATCATGATCACCCACGACGTCGACGAGGCGGTGCTCCTCTCCGACCGCATCGTGATGATGACCAACGGCCCCTCCGCGACCGTCGGCGAGATCCTGCGGGTCGACCTCGAGCGCCCGCGCCGCCGCCTCGATCTCGTGGAGGACGCCACCTACACCCACGCCCGCGCCGAGGTGCTCGAATTCCTCTACGCGCGCCACGCCAAGCCCGCCATCGCGGCCTGAGGGACGGGTCTCGGACGATGCGGGAACGGCTGGTGGTGATCGGCAACGGCATGGCGTCGTTGCGCTTCCTGGAACGCCTCACCGAGCGGGCGCCGGGCCTGTACGACGTCACCGTCGTCGGGGCCGAGCCGCAGGCGGCCTATAACCGCGTGCTGCTCTCGTCCCTGCTCGGCGGCGAAGTCGACGAGGGCGCCTGCGCCTTCCGCGGCCTCGACTGGTACGCGGATCACGGCATCCGGCTCATCACCGGCGCGCCGGTCACCGAGATCGACCGCGAGAACGGCCTGGTGATGGTGGGGGAGGCCCACGTCCTGCCCTTCGACAAGCTCGTCCTCGCGGTGGGCTCCCTGCCGATCCGCCTGCCCAAGCCCGGCATGGACCTGCCCGGCGTGCTGACCTTCCGCGACCTCGCCGACGTCGCCGCCATCCGCAGGGCGGCGGTGGCGCACGCCCGGGCCATCGTGATCGGCGGCGGCCTCCTCGGCCTGGAGGCCGCCGTCGGCCTTGCCCGGCTCGGCGTCGACACCACGCTCCTGCACGTCATGGACCGGCTGATGGAGCGCCAGCTCGACCACGCCGCCGCCGGGCTGGTGAAGCGGGCCATGGAGGCCCGCGGCGTCAGGGTGCTGCTCAAGGCCGACACCGCGTCGGTCGAGGGCGACGGCCGGGTCGAGCGCCTGGTCCTGGCCGACGGCACGGTCCTGCCGGCGGACCTGGTGGTGATGTCGGTCGGCGTGCGTCCCAACGTGGCGCTGGCCCGGGACGCCGGGATCGAGACCGCGCGCGGCATCACGGTCGACGACCGGATGCAATCCTCCGATGCCCGCATCTACGCGCTCGGCGAGTGCGCGGAGCATCGGGGCCAGGTCTACGGCCTCGTCGAGCCTGCCTACGAGCAGGCCGAGGCCTTGAGCCGCCACCTCGTCGGCGAGGAGGCGAGCTACCTCGGCACCGCCCTCTCCACCAGCCTGAAGGTCTCGGGGCTGCCGGTGTTCTCCGCCGGCCAGATCGAGGCGCCGGAGGGGGCCGAGACCGTGCTGATGTCGGACCCCGGCCTCGGCCTCTACCGCAAGCTCGTCGTCGCCGAAGACCGGCTCATCGGCGCGGTCTTCGTCGGCGACATCGCCGAGCAGGGCTGGTGCAAGGAGCTCATCCGCACCGGTGGCTCCATCGCCGATCACCGCGACGACCTCCTGTTCGGGCGCCCCGCGCCCGTCTCCCAACCCCTCGCAGCGTGAGGAGCCTAGCCATGGCCGACGCATTCAACGCCGAGCAGAAGCGCTATCTGGAAGGCTTCGCCTCCGGCATCAGTGCCGCCCGGCTGACCGGCGGCCTGGCCCTCGGGCCGGGCGCCTCCGCCCCGCCGGCCGAGCCGACCGGCCCCGACGCGATCCACATCAAGGCGCAGGACGCCACGGTGAAGGCCGGCGGCAAGCTCTGCGAGCAGGAGAAGTGGAAGCGCGCCGAGAACCCCTTCGACGGCCACAACCGGCTCATCGCCGAGGCCGCCACGGGCAAGGCGCCCAAGCCCGAGGACAACTTCCGCTGGCGCTATCACGGCCTGTTCTGGGTGGCCCCGGCCCAGAACTCCTACATGTGCCGCCTGCGCATCCCCAACGGCATCCTGCACCACTGGCAGTTCGCCGGCATCGCGGATCTGGCCGATGCGCATGGCGGCGGCTATGCCCACGTCACCACCCGGGCCAACCTGCAGGTCCGCGAGATCACCCCGGAGCACGGCCAGCCCTTCCTCGACGGGCTGATCGATCTCGGCCTCACCGCCCGGGGTGCGGGCGCCGACAACATCCGCAACGTCACCGGCTCGCCGGTGGCCGGCATCGATGCCCAGGAGCTTCTCGACACGCGGCCCCTGGCCAAATCCTGGCACAACCACATCCTCAACGACCGCTCGCTCTTCGGCCTGCCGCGCAAGTTCAACGTCGCCTTCGACGGCGGCGGCGTGATGCCGGTGCTGGAGGAGACCAACGACATCGGCTTCCAGGCGGTCCGCGTCCTCGACGGCGCCGCCGTGGAGCCGGGCGTGTGGATGCGCCTCGTGCTGGGCGGCATCTCCGGCCACCGCGATCTCGCCCGCGACACCGGCGTCGTGCTGAAGCCTGGGGATTGCAACAAGGTCGCCGACGCCATCCTGCGGGTCTTCATCAAGAACGGTGACCGCACCAACCGCAACAAGAGCCGGATGAAGTACGTCCTCGACGCCTGGGGCTTCGACAAGTACCTCGCCGCCGTCGAGGAGGTGCTGGGGACCACGCTCGACCGGGTCGACCCGGCCCACATCGCCCCGCGCGGGCCGATGGACCGCTTCGCCCATGTGGGCGTGCACCGTCAGGTCCAGGAGGGCCTGAACTGGATCGGCGTGATCCTGCCCGTCGGCAAGATGACCACCGACCAGATGCGCGCCCTGGCCAAGATCGCCGCCGAGTGCGGCGACGGCGCCATCCGCATGACCGTCTGGCAGAACTTCCTGTTCTCCGGCGTGCCCGACGCGAAGGTGGCCGAGGTCCAGGCGCGGGTCGCGGCGCTCGGGCTCACCACGGAGGCCTCCAGCATCCGCGCCGGCCTCGTCGCCTGCACGGGCAATCGCGGCTGCAAGTTCGCCGCCTCCGACACCAAGGGCCACGCCCTGGTCATCGCCGACTACATCGAGGCCCATCTGACGGAGCTCGACGTGCCGGTGAACGTCCATCTCACCGGCTGCCATCACTCCTGCGCCCAGCACTACATCGGCGATATCGGGCTGATCGGGGCCAAGGTCGTGGTCTCGGAGGAGGGCGACACCGTCGAGGGCTACGACATCGTCGTCGGCGGCGGCTTCGGCGATTCCCCGAAGATCGGCACCGAGATCTGGAAGGCCGTTAGGGCCGAGGATTGCCCGGCCCGCATCGAGGCCCTGCTGCGCAGCTACCTCGCCCGGCGCACCGGCCCGGACGAGAGCTTCCAGGCCTTCACCGCCCGCACCGGACCCGAATCCCTGCGCAACATCGCCGAAGAGCAACCCGTCCTGAAGGCCGCCGCATGAGCGAGCACGTCACGCCCCCCCTGGTCCTCATCCCCGAGACCGCCCCCTTCGATCCGGACCAGCGCGCCTGGCTCTCGGGTTACTTCGCGGCGCTGCTGGGCCCCGCCGTCGAGGGCGCCACGGCGCTGGCTCCCGGCGACGCGCCGGCCGGCGGCGTGCGGCTCGCCGACAACGACGACGCGCCCTGGCACGATCCCTCGCTGCCTCTGCCCGAGCGCATGGAGATGGCCAAGGAGCGGCCCGAGCCGCAGAAGCTGATGGCCGCCATGGCGCAGCAGGATTGCGGCCAGTGCGGCTACAACTGCGCCGACTACGCCAACGCGATCTTCCTCAAGAACGAGGAGCGCCTGAACCTGTGCCAGCCGGGCGGCAAGGACACGCTCCGGATGCTGAAGAAGCTCGAGGAGGAATTCGGCGCCGCCGGCGGCGGAGCCCCGAAGGCGTCCGAGGATTCCGCGCCCAAGGCCGCCCCCGAACTCGGGCCGCTGGGCTTCTGTCGCGAGAACCCCGTGGAGGCGACCTTCGTCTCCCGCACGCGCCTCAACGCGCCGGGGGGCGAGAAGGAGACTTGGCACATCGAGATCGACCTGACGGACACGCCGATCGACTACGTGGTCGGCGATTCCCTCGGGCTGTTCCCCACCAATGCCCCGGCCCTGGTCGACGCGGTCATCGCCGAGCTCGGCGCACGGCCCGAGCGCAGGATCGGCGGCAAGACCCTGCGCGACCGGCTTCTGACCGATTACGCCCTGGGCGGAGCGCCGGACGGGCTCTACCAGCTCCTCTCCCTCCTCACCGCGGGGGAGGCGCGCCGGAAGGCGCAGGCGCTGGCCGCCGGCGAGGACCCGGACGGCGACGCCGCCCATCTCGACGTGCTCGGCGCGCTGCACAAGTTCCCCGGCGCGCGCCCCGATGCCGAGGTGTTCCTGGAGGCGCTGGACGAGCTGCAGCCGCGGCTCTACTCGATCTCGTCCTCGCCGAAGGCCGATCCGGGCCGGGTCTCGCTCACCGTCGACGCGGTGCGCTACAGCCACCGCTCGCGCCTGCGCCTCGGCGTCGCCTCGACCCATCTCGGCGAGCGGATGCCCGAGGGCATGAAGGTCAAGGTCTACCTGCAGAAGGCGCACGGGTTCGCCCTGCCGGAGGACCTCGCGAAGGACGTCATCATGGTGGGTCCCGGCACCGGCATCGCGCCGTTCCGCGCCTTCCTGCGCGAGCGCGACGCGACGCAGGCGCCGGGCCGGAACTGGCTGTTCTACGGCCACCAGAAACAGGCCTCCGACTTCTTCTACAAGGACGAGCTGAACGCCCTGAAGGACAAGAAGGTGCTCACGCGGCTGTCGCTGGCCTGGTCCCGCGACGGCGCCGAGAAGACCTACGTCCAGGACCGCATGCGGGAGACCGGCGCGGAGCTGTGGACCTGGCTCGAGGGCGGCGCGCATTTCTACGTCTGCGGCGATGCCAAGCGCATGGCCAAGGACGTGGAGCGGGCGATCATCGACGTCGCCGGCACGCACGGGGGCAAGAACCCCGACGAGGCCGTGGCCTACCTGGCCCACCTGAAGAAGACCGGGCGCTACCAGGCCGACGTGTACTAGCGCGCCGCCTCGCCCCTCCCCCCTCTGCGGGGGAGGGTGGCCCGCGCATGCGGGTCGGGAGAGGAGAGCACCGCCCTTTCCGAATTGGTCGCGCGGGCCCCTCTCCCGCCTGCTCCGCAGGCACCCTCTCCCGCAGAGGGGGGAGGGTCGGCGGTCCGCCTCGGCCCGTCTCTTGCCTCCTCCGACAATGCCAAAAGAACCCGCCGAGGATTCCGCCATGACTGCGCACGTCCAGGCACCGGCCGCCCCCGTCAAGACCACCTGTCCCTATTGCGGCGTCGGCTGCGGCGTGCTCGCCACGCCGGACGGGCAGGGGGGTGCGGACATCGCCGGAGACACCGCACATCCGGCCAATTTCGGGCGCCTCTGCTCCAAGGGCTCGGCGCTGGGCGAGACGCTCTCCCTCGACAACCGCCTGCTGCATCCGCAGGTGGACGGCGTGCGCACGAGCTGGGAATCGGCGCTGGGCACCGTGGCGGGGTCCCTGCGCCGGATCGCCGAGCAGCACGGGCCGGACGCGATCGCGTTCTACCTCTCGGGCCAGCTCCTGACCGAGGACTACTACGTCGCCAACAAGCTCGCGAAGGGCTTCCTCGGCACCCCGCACGTCGACACCAATTCGCGCCTGTGCATGTCGAGCGCGGTGGCCGCCCACCGGCGCGCCTTCGGCTCGGACACCGTGCCGGGCTGCTACGAGGACCTCGACGAGGCCGACCTCATCGTCCTCGTCGGCTCGAACACCGCCTGGTGCCACCCCATCCTGTTCCGCCGCATGGTCGACGCGCGGGCGAAACGCGGCACCAAGCTGGTGGTGATCGACCCCCGCCGGACCCAGACGGGCGAGGAGGCCGATCTCTTCCTCGGCCTCAAGCCCGGCACCGACACGGCCCTGTTCTCCGGCCTGCTGGCGCACCTCGCCAGCACCGGTTCGCTCGATTACCGCTTCGTCCTCGACCACACGAGCGGCCTCGACGGCGCCCTGGAGCGGGCGCGCGCCATCGCGCCGACGATCTCCGCCACCGCCGCCGCCACCGGCCTGTCCGAGGCCGAGGTGGCGCGGTTCTTCGAGCTGTTCGCCCGCACGAAGCGCGTCGTCACCGCCTTCTCGCAGGGGGTGAACCAGTCGGCTCAAGGGACCGACAAGGGCAACGCGATCATCAACTGCCACCTCGCCACCGGCCGCATCGGCCTGCCCGGCGCGGGGCCGTTCTCGCTGACCGGCCAGCCCAACGCCATGGGCGGGCGCGAGGTCGGGGGCCTGGCCAACATGCTGGCCGCCCACATGCACTTCACCCCCGAGGAGGTGGACCGGGTCCGCCGCTTCTGGGGCGCGCCCAACATCATCACCGGCGAGGGCATGAAGGCGGTCGCCCTGTTCGAGGCGATCGAGCGCGGCAAGATCAAGGCGCTCTGGGTGATGGGCACCAACCCCATCGTGTCGATGCCGCGCGCCGACCTGATCCGCGAGAGCCTGAAGGGCCTCGACCTCTACGTGGTCTCGGAGGCGGTGGCCGACAGCGACAGCGCCCGGGCGACGGGCAGGAAGACCGTGCTGCTGCCGGCGCTGGCCTGGGGCGAGAAGGACGGCACGGTGACGAATTCCGAGCGCCGGATCTCGCGCCAGCGCAGCTTCCTCAAGGCCCCCGGCGAGGCCCGGGCCGACTGGCAGATCGTCTGCGACGTCGCCAAGCGCCTCGGCCACGCGCAAGCCTTCGCCTATCCGGACCCCGCCGCGATCTTCCGCGAGCACGCCGCCCTCTCGGCCTTCGAGAACAACGGCACCCGCGATTTCGATATCGGGGCCGTCAGCGACATGGCCGATGCGGCCTACGCGGCCACGCCGCCCCTGCAATGGCCCCTGCCGAAGCGCGGCAAGGCCAAGGCGCGGCTCTTCGCCGACGGGCAGTTCTACACCTTCGACAAGCGCGCCCGCTTCGTGGCCGTGCAGGCCCCGGCGCTGGCGCAAGGCGTGAGCGAGGCCTACCCCCTCGTCCTCAACACGGGGCGGGTGCGCGACCACTGGCACACGATGACGCGCACGGGAAAGAGCCAGCGCCTCTCGGCCCACCGCGCCGTGCCCTTCGTGGAGATCCACCCGGACGACGCCGCCCCCCTCGGGCTGAAGGAGGGCGATCTCGCCCGGATCGCGACGCCGCACGGCACCGCGACCCTGGAGGCGATGGTCACCGACGGCGTGCGGCCGGGCAACCTGTTCGCGGCCTTCCACTGGAGCGCCGCCACCGCCTCGGATGCCCGCGTCGGCGCCCTGGTGCGGGGCGTGCCCGATCCGGTCTCCGGCCAGCCCGAATTGAAGGCGACGCCGGCCGGCATCGCCCCGGTGCCCTACCGCAACCGCGGCTTCCTGCTCACCCGCGGCGCGCACACCCTGCCGGAGGGCTGGTGGTGGGCGCGGGCCACGATCTCCGGCGGCTCGGGCCTGCAATTCGCCACGCAGGAGAGTTCCCGCGCCGTGGCGCTGATGATGCGCGGCCTGTTCCAGGGCCACGACCTCGCCGAATATGCCGACCATGCCCGCGGGCGCTACCGCTGCGCCGTCTACGAGGCCGGCCGCCTCGTCGCCTGCCTGGCGCTGGGCCCGGCCGAGGCGCGGCCCGGCTGGGAGGAGGCCAAGGCCCTGTTCGCCGAGGCCGAACCGGAGCCCGCCGCCCGGCGCTCCCTCCTGTCGGGACGCGCCGAGACCGCCTCCGCCGGCCCGACCGTCTGCGCCTGCCACGGCGTCGGCCTCGACGTCATCACGGGCGTCATCGCGGCCGGCGCCGGCACCGTCGAGGCGGTGGGCGCGGCCTGCAAGGCCGGCACGAATTGCGGCTCGTGCATCCCCGAGATCCGCAAGCTGCTGCCCGAGGTGCTTGCGCGCAACGCCGCATAGGCTCATTTTCGGCCCAATCGATCCCCACTTCCGAGCCCCATGAGCACACCCCGTCAGCCCCGTGAAACCCGGCCCGCCGGCACCGAATCGACGCGCGGCTCAGGGCCGGCCGGCCTCGAGCCCCTGGCCGTCCTGCCCGTCTTCGTGCCGCTCCAGGGCAAGCGCGCGGTTCTGGCCGGCTCGAACGGGGGCGCCCCCTGGAAGGTGAAGCTGCTGGCCGCCGCCGGGGCGCAGGTGGACGTCTACGCCCCCGAGCCCAGCGAGGAGCTGCGCGCGGTGCCGGGCGAGATCGTCGCGGGCTCCGTGACCCTACATGAGCGCCAGTGGCAGCCCGAGGACCTGACGGGCGCCGCCTTCTGCATCGGCGCCATGGAGGACGAGGACGATTGCATCGCCTTCGTGACCGCGGCCCGGAAGACCGGCGCCATCGTCAACGCGGTCGACCGGCCGCATCTCTGCGACGTGAAGTTCGGCGCCATCGTCAACCGCTCGCCCATGGTGGTGGGCATCTCGACCGAGGGCGCCGCCCCGGTCTTCGGCCAGACCGTGCGGGCCCGGATCGAGGGCATGCTGCCGCGCGGGTTCAAGGCCTGGATCGGCGCCGCCCGCGACTGGCGCGAGGCGGTCACGAGCCGCTTCCACGGCTTCTCGGACCGCCGCGCCTTCTGGGAGCGCTTCACGGATCGCGCCTTCGCGGAGCCCGACCGGGTGCCGACGGACCAGGATCTCGCCGAGCTGCTGGGGGAGACCGAGGCGGCGCCGAAGGGCGGGGCGGTGACGCTGGTGGGCGCCGGCCCGGGCGACGCCGAGCTCCTCACCCTCAAGGCCCTGCGCGCTCTGCGCAACGCCGACGTGATCCTGTACGACGACCTCGTGGCGCCCGAGATCCTCGACTATGCCCGCCGCGAGGCCCGCACCATGCTGGTGGGCAAGACCGGGCACGGCCCGTCCTGCCGCCAGGACGACATCAACGCGCTGATGGTGCAGCTCGCCAAATCCGGCAAGCAGGTGGTGCGCCTGAAATCCGGCGACCCCCTGGTGTTCGGCCGGGCCGGCGAGGAGATCGAGGCCTGCCGGGCCGCCGGCATCCCGGTCAGCGTGGTTCCGGGCGTCTCGGCCGCGCAGGGGGCGGCCGCCTCGCTCTGCGTCTCGCTGACGAACCGCGACGCGGCGCGCCGCCTGCAATACGTCACCGGCCACGACCGGCGCGGGGCGCTGCCCGAGGACCTGAACTGGGGCGCCCTCGCCGATCCGAGCGTGACCACCGTGGTCTACATGCCCAAGAAGACGCTTCGTGTCCTGCTGGAGCGGGCGGTCGCCGAGGGCCTCGCGCCGACGACCCCGGCGCTGCTCGTCTTCAACGCCACCCGCCCGAACCAGCAGGTGGTCGAGGCCGGCGCCGCCGACCTCGCCGACCGGGTCGAGGCCTCCGGTCACGAGGGACCGGCGCTCCTCATGGTGGGCGAGGCCCTGAGCCGCCTGGGCGCCCGGGAGGCGATCGCCGCCATCGCGCCGGACAAGCTCGCGATCTGAGCGCCGAGGGCGCGCAGGGAGGCGGCTACGGCTGCGCCCCCGCCGTCGCGACCCGGCGCACCCCGGCCCGGGGCTCCAGGTTGCCCGGCTGCTTCAGGTCCCAGACCAGTCCCAGGCGCTCCAGTACCCGCAGGAGCCGCCAGCCCGCATCGGCCTGGCCCGGCTCGGTTCCGAGGCGCGCCGAGTCCGGCCAGGCATGGTGCGTCGCATGCCAGGCCTCGCCGAAGGTCAGCCAGGCCGCGGCCGGCAGATCGTGCCCCTGGACCGATTCGCCGTCGACCACCCAGCCCTGCGGACCGTTGCGGTGGGTCAGATGCACGACGAGCCAGTGCCCCGTCAGCGACACCGCAATGCGGACGGGAATGCCCCAGATCACCCACGGCCATCCGCCCGAGGCGTAGAACAGCACGGCCCAGGGCAGTTGCTGCAGCATCCAGGTGGCCTCCAGCCACCGGAGCACCCGGTCCTGCGCGACCCGCGGTTCCAGCTGGAAGCGGGGCGGATGCGTCAGGACGAGGCGGGCGTGCATCTGCAGGAGGGCGTCGCGCAGCATCGGCAGCCGGTTGGCGTGCAGGTCGTGGCATTCGGCCTGTCGCTGCGCCCAGTCCCGCATGTCGTGAAGGCGGATCATCCCCACCGGCCCGGCCATGCCGACCAGCGTTCCGAGATAGATCAGGAGATACGCGACGGAGGGTCGGGCCGAGAAGCTGCGATGGACGAGCAACCGGTGCATCCCGACCGAATGGCCGGCGCAGAGGGTGACGACCGTGGTGAGCGCGAACAGCGCGACGGCCCCGGGGGTGACGAGGGCGGGCCCGAGGAGCAGGGCCGTGCCGACCATCCCGGTGATCCAGAGCGACTTGGCCGGGGCCCATTCCAGGTGCCCTTCGGCGGCGGAGGTGTCCGCATCGGCGACCATGCGGGCGGTGGAGGTGCAGCGGAACGGTTCAGCCATGGCGAAGCCTGCTTCTGTATTTAGGCAATAAGCTAAACGCCGTTGTATCCGATCTTGTCAATGGTTAGCTCATCGCTTAATTGCTGCGGCCATGCAGCGCGTCTTCGAAGCCCTGTCCTCCTCCGTGCGCCGGAAGATCCTGGCCTATCTCGCCCATACCGAACTCAGCGCGGGGGAGATCGCCGGGCGGTTCTCGATGTCGAAGCCCTCGATCTCGCAGCATCTCTCGGTGCTCGAATCGGCCGGGCTGATCGTGGGCGAGAAGCGCGGGCAGTTCGTGTTCTACCGGCAGGTGGAGGACAGCCTGCTCAACACCCTCAACGGCTTCGTGCAGGAGGCCTGTCCGGTCGGCCGGCCGCTCCGGCGCGAGAGCGCGGCCCTGGCGGAGGACCGGCGCAGGGGCGAGCCGGGCGCGGACGAGCCCGAACCGCGACGGGGCTGAGGCCGCCCGGCGACGGTTTGGTGGCGACGGTTTGGTGGATTGCCCGGCGGCGGCGCCTGTGGTCTTGAGGCCGCCACATCCCTCGACCGCAAGGCCGCCCTCCATGCGTCGCACGCTCCTGCCCCTCCTCGCCTTCGCGATCGGCCTCGTGGGGCTCTGCGTCGCCGCCTTCGTGGTGCTCGCTCCGAAGACCCAGGAGGCCGGGACGAGCAGCGTCGGCGGTCCCTTCAGCCTGACCAACCAGGACGGGCAGCGCGTCACCGAGCGCGACTATGCGGGCCGGACCCACCTCGTGTTCTTCGGCTTCACCCATTGCCCCGACGTCTGCCCGACGACGCTGCAGCAGATCGGCGACGTGCTCCAGGCCCTCGGGCCGAAGGGCCGGGACACCCGCGCGCTGTTCATCGCCATCGACCCCGAGCGCGACACCCCGGCCGCCCTGAAGACCTACCTGGCGAGCTTCGATCCGCGCATCGTCGGCCTGACCGGCTCGCCCGACGAGGTGAACGCGGCCGTGAAGGCTTACCGCGCCTATGTCCGCAAGGTGCCGACCAAGGACGGCGACTACACCATGGAGCACACCGCCCTCGTCTACGTGATGAACGGCCAGAACCGCTTCCTCAATGCCCTGAACCTTGCCCGCCCGCCCGAGGAGGCGGCGGCCGAACTCGGCAAAATGCTCTGAGCGCCGAAATCCTGTAGGCCGTCGGAACGGACACCGGGGGCGGCCGCCGCCCGTCCGCCTGCCCCTGGAGCGACCATGACCGTCCTGTCGGCCTTTCCGATCACGCCCGCGAACGCCGACGGTCAGGTCGACCTCGGCGCCCTGCGCGCCCTGCTGCATCCCCTGGTCGCGGCCGGCGTCGGATCGATCGGCCTGCTGGGCAGCACCGGCACCTATGCGTTCCTCGCGCGCCACCAGCGCCGCCGGGCCGTGGAGGCCGCCGTCGAGGCGGCGGCGGGCCGCGTGCCGGTTCTCGTCGGCGTCGGCGCGCTGCGCACCGACGAGGCGGTGCGGATGGCCCAGGACGCCAGGGGGGCCGGGGCCGGGGCCGGGCTCCTCGCGGCGATGTCCTACACGCCGCTGACCGAGGACGAGGTGTTCGTGCATTGCGAGACGGTGGCGCGGGAATCCGGGCTGCCGCTCTGCCTCTACGACAACCCGGGCACCACCCATTTCCGCTTCACGCCGGCCCTCGTCGGCCGCCTCGCGGAGGTTCCGGGGATCGTCGCGATCAAGAGCCCGGCCCCGGAGCCGGGCGGGGCGGCGGAGCATCTCGGCGCGCTGCGCGCCGTGGTGCCGGCCGGGTTCTCCCTCGGCTACAGCGGCGACTGGAACGCCCTCGAGGCCCTGCTGGCGGGCGGCGAGGCCTGGTACAGCGTCGCCGCCGGGCTGTTTCCGGAACCCGCCCTGGCGATCGTCCGGGCGGTCGACGCCGGCGACGCCGCCGAGGCGCGGCGCCTGAACGCCCGGCTGGAACCGCTCTGGGACCTGTTCCGGACCTATTCGAGCCTGCGCGTGATCTATACCTGCGCCGACCTGCTCGGGCTCTGCCGCGCGGAGCCGCCGCGTCCGATCCTGCCCCTGGACGGGACGGCGCGCCGGAGGGTCGCCGAAACGCTCGCGGCCCTGGAACTGGGTTGATCCGGCTCCGCCGCGCCGCCAGCGACCAGGTCACGCCGTTGTGCATAATAAAAAGGGTGTATTCCCCCAAGGGTTCACATCGCATTGGCAAACCGATTGCGATACACTCGTAGTAGCCAGATCGGAGACCTGCGATGTCCCGAGGTGAAACACAGAGCGGTCCAGACGAGGAAAACGGTCTCGTGCTGTTCGCCCTTTTCCTGATACTCATGATCGGATCGGTCTTCACCGCGATTGCAGCGGCTGCCCGGCAGGTCCGGGCAGCGCTTTCGATCCCAGGGCCCGCAAACCAAGGTTAATACTTAACAATCCTGAATTCCGGGACCGAAGCCTCGATGGAATGCCTTCCTCATCCCGCGCGCAACGCGCCGGTGCGGGAGGTCCGGGCGAGGCCGTGCTCCGTCTTGTTCCAGCGATTGGGCGCGCGGACGAGTTCGAACAGGCCCGACCAGGCGGCGAGGCTCACGAGCAGGAAGTAGAACGGCATCCACGGCACGAAGACGAGCAGGTCGAACCAGCCGCGCCGGACGCAGCCGAGAGCCGCCGGCAGCAGCATGGCGAGCAGCCCGGCCAGGAACAGCGTCACCGAGGTGCCGGTCGGGACATGCGACCAGAACCCGCCGGGCGCCGGTAAGCCAGACCCCACGAACGCGGCGAAGTCGTAGGCGGCACGGCCCATCAGGACCGGATAGGCGAGGGCGGAGATCACCGTTCCGGGCACCAGGGCGACGGCGCAGAGGGTGCCGAGGGGGCCGAGTTGCCGCGCCGTGCGGCGCGGCGCCCGCGAATGGGTGAGGCTGGTCTGCAGGAAGCCCTTCATCCAGCGGGTGCGCTGGTGCAGCCAGGGCAGGAGGGCGCGCGGCGCCTCCTCGAGGGTGTCGCTGCGCAGGTCGCCGACGCGGTAGCCCGCCCGGGCGAGGCGGATGCCGAGATCGGCGTCCTCGGTGACGTTCCAGGCATCCCACCCGTGGAGTTCGCGCAGGATGCGGGTGCGGAAATGCGTCGAGGTGCCCCCCAGCGGGATCGGCACGCGCCAGGAGGCGAGAGCCGGGATCAGGACATCGAACAGGGCGGCGTACTCGATGGCGAAGCAGCGGGTGAGGCGGCCGTCCTCCATGTTGTCGATCACGAGCCGGCCCTGCAGACAGGCCGTCGCGGACGAGGCATGGGCGAAGCGGGTCGCGGCGGCGCGGAGCTGGCCCGGATCGGGCACGTCCTCGGCATCGTAGACCACGAGGCAGGCCCCGCGGGCGAGGGGCAGGGCGGCGTTGAGGGCCCGAGGCTTGGTGCGGGGCAGGCCCGGCGGCACCCGGACGATCTCGAACCGGGCCGGAAGGCGCGCCGCCGCGAGGGCGGCCGCGGTCTCGCGGTCGTCGGCCTCGATCACCAGCTTGATGTCGAGCTTGGCCGCCGGGTAGTCGAGGCGCGCCAGGGCCGCCACGAGGCGCGGCACCACCCTGGCCTCGCGGTGGAGCGCCACCAGCACGGTGTAGACCGGCAGGGCGGTGTCCGGCAGCGGCGCTTCGGAGGGCGGTTCGGCCTCGACGCTGACGGCGGCGATGCGGACCGTCACCATGACGAGGAAGCCGAGCTGCACCAGGGTCCAGGCGGCGATCAGGACGGGGCCGGGGATGAACCCCGCGGCGAGGCCGGCGATTCCCAGCACGAGGCCGACGATGGCGAGCCGCGGCGCCTGGCTGCCGGCCCCCAGGGCCCAGTCGGGCCGGTGGCGCTGCAGCGTATCGGCGGCATAGGCGGCGATGCCGGCCGGGTTGGCCGAAAACACCGCCGCCTGCAGGGCGCGCGGGGTGGTGATGGCCGAGCGCGTGCCCGTCCGCAGCAGGGCGGCGATGGCCGCCCCGCGCGGCGCGCGGACCGTGGCCGGTCCGGAGGACGCCAGGGATCGCGGCGCCATCAGGGGCGCGAGGCCGGCCACGAGACTGTCGGGAAAGCGGGTGGCGTCGCCGAGCGGGAGGTCGCCCGCCAGGAACACGGTTCCGAGGGCGGCCGCGAGGGCGCGGTAATAGGCCTCCTCAGTGATCAGGTCGGCGTGGATCAGCGCCGTGGCCGCGTCGGTGCCACAGGCGCGGGCCAGGGCGGCGGCCCGGGCCAGGCGGTCGGCGTCGAAGCCCTGATGCGCGAGGAATCCGATTTCGGGCGGCAGCGGGGCGGCCCGCCCGCCGGAAGCGCTGAAACCGAGGAGCGACACCGCGCGCGGCCTCCCGACGGCCCGCGGATGTGCTAGGGGAGGGCCGTGAGCCAGTCCGATTCCACGCGCAACCCGCGCGCCACGCCTGCAACTTCTGCGTTCGGACGCCGAAAGGCAAGCCGGTTCCGGCGCCGGGTCTCCGGTTTGGCCCTGGCGGCGGCGCTGTGGGGCCTCGCCGCTCCCCCGCCGGCCCGAGCGGACGGCGTGACGATCCCGAACTTCTGGAATCCGCGCGCGCGCCAGGAGCGCATGGAGCCCCAGCCGAGCACGCGCACGGTCCGCTTCCTGACCGACGACGATTTCCCGCCCCTGCACTTCGCCGGACCGGACGGCGCCCCCACGGGCTTCGTGGTGGAACTCGCCCGGGCGGTCTGCGAGCGCTTGGCGATGACCTGCACGGTGCAGGCCCGGCGCTTCGACACCCTCCTCGACGCCCTGGCCGACCGGCAGGGCGACGTGGTCGCCGCCGCGATCCCGCTCACGCCGGCCCTGCGCGCGCGCTTCCTCGCCACCCGACCGTATTTCCGCTGGCCGGCCCGCTTCGCCGCCCGCTCCGACAGAGGCCTGCACGCACCCTCCGCGGCCGCCCTCGCCGAGCGCAGCGTCGGCGTGGTCGGCGGCAGCGCGCACGCCGCCTACCTCAAGGCGTTCTTCCCCAAGGCGGCGGGCAAGGAGTTCACCGACCTCGCGAGCGCCGAGGGCGCGCTGCGCCGGGGCGAGGTCGACTACGTCTTCGCCGACGGCCTCAACCTCGCCCTCTGGATCGGCGGCGTCGACGCCGCGGGCTGCTGCGCCTTCACGGGTGGCGACTACCTGGAGAACCGCTATTTCGGCGAGGGCATCGGCCTCGTCACCCGCCCCGACGACCCGGCCCTGTCGCGGGCCCTCGACGACGCGCTCCAGCGCCTCTGGGACGAGGGGGCATACGCCGAGCTGTACCTGAGGTTCTTCCCGGTGAGCCCGTTCTAGGGGCCGGCCCAGCCTCCCGGCGGCCTTCGCCGAGACGGCTTCGCCACGCCGCGAGAGCTTCGGTCCGGGACGCGGGGAGGGCCCCTTCGCGGCCGCCGATCCCCGCACCGAGGCCGGGTTTCCTCCGGCCGGGTCCCGACGGGGCTGCCGCGTTGACCCTCCGGGTCGCCCTCCCTACGGTGCCGGCCTTCTCGATCGCCCGTCCCGACCATCCTCGCAGAACTGACGCTGTCCCATGCCGTCCCCGCTTCCCTCCGACCCCGATCTCATCGCGGCGGCCGCCACCGCCGCGGCCTGGCCCTTCGAGGAGGCGCGCAAGCTCGTGGCGCGGCTGGAACGCCGCCCGAAATCGGAGGTCCTGTTCGAGACCGGCTACGGGCCTTCGGGCCTGCCGCATATCGGCACCTTCGGCGAAGTCGCGCGGACCTCCATGGTCCGGTACGCTTTCCGGGTTCTCACCAACGACAGCGTGCCGACCCGGCTGATCGCCTTCTCGGACGACATGGACGGCCTGCGCAAGGTCCCGGACAACGTGCCGAACAAGCCCCTGCTGATCGGTGCTCTGAACCAGCCACTGACCCGCGTCCCGGACCCGTTCGGTACCCATGACAGCTTCGGTGCCCACAACAACGCCGAGCTGCGTCGCTTCCTCGACGCCTTCGGCTTCGACTACGAGTTCCGCTCGGCCACCGAATGCTATCGCTCGGGCGTGTTCGACACGGCCCTGCTCACGGTTCTGGAGCGCTACGACGCCGTGATGGCGATCATGCTGCCGTCCCTGCGCGCCGAGCGCTCGGCGAGCTACTCGCCGTTCCTGCCCATCCACCCGGTGACCGGGGAGGTGATGCAGGTGGCCATCGACGAGGTCCGGGTCGCGGCCGGCACCCTTGTCTGGCGCGACCCGAAGACCGGCGAGGGGTACGAGACTCCGGTGACGGGCGGGCATGCCAAGCTGCAGTGGAAGCCCGACTGGGCCATGCGCTGGGTGGCGCTGGGCATCGACTACGAGATGGCCGGCAAGGATCTCATCGATTCCGTCAAGCTCTCCGGCGAGATCGCCCGGGCGCTCGGCGGCGAGCCGCCGGAGGGGTTCAACTACGAGCTTTTCCTCGACAAGGACGGCAAGAAAATCTCCAAGTCGAAGGGCAACGGCCTGTCGATCGACGACTGGCTGGTCTACGGCACCGCCGACAGCCTGGCGCTGTTCATGTACAACAAGCCGCGCGAGGCCAAGCGCCTGTTCGTGGAGATGATTCCGCGACAGGTCGACGACTATCTCGGCTTCCTCGAGAAGTTCCCCGGCCAGGAGCCGGCGCAGAAGCTCGGCAATCCGGTCTGGCACCTGCATGCCGGACATCCACCGGCAGCCGAGGCGGTCGGCAAGGGCGGCGCGCTGACCTTCGCCATGCTCCTCAACCTCGCGGCGGTGGCCAACACCGAGGACCCGGCGGTGCTGTGGGGCTTCATCCGCCGCTACGACCCGGATGTCGGGCCGGAGACCCATCCGGTGCTCGCCCGCCTGGTCGGGCATGCACTGGCGTATTTCCGCGATCTGGTGCGGCCGGCCAAGACCTACCGCGCCGCCACCGAGGCGGAACGGGCGGCACTGGAGGATCTCTCCGCCACGCTTGCCGTGCACGAGAACTCTGTCGATCCCGAAGGCCTGCAGGCTGTGGTCTACGAAGTCGGGCGAAGGCACTTCCCCGACCTGTCGGGCAAGGCCAAGAGCCCGGACGGGCGCCCCGGCGTATCGCAGGCGTGGTTCAGCACGATCTACAACGTGCTGTTTGGTGAGGCGCGGGGACCGCGCTTCGGCTCGTTCATCGCGCTCTACGGCGTTGCAGAAACGCGGGCGCTGATCGAACAGGCCCTGTCCGGCGCCTTCCTGGCACAGCCCCCGGCGGGGTGATCGCAGGCGTTGAAAGCCGGATCGAGAGAGCCGGCGCAGAATAATGTCTGCGCCTCGTCGTGCGATTGCGCACAATTTTGCTTGTCGGCGCGCCAAGGGGCGGATAAAACGCTCATCCACTGGACAGAAAAAAGGCCGCCCCGGTGAGGGAGCGGCCCGAAGTCTAGGGAGGAAACGCCCAAGAAGGGCACACCGCGGCGACGCCATCGCCGCGGTGCATGGCGTTCAAATGCCATCTCGCACCGCACCATGCAATTGCTTCCGTGGGGGATCGGGCATGCGTCCAGTGCATGAAAACGATTTCAACCGTTCACGCATGAACGCCGCCCAGGCCTCCCCTAGGGCCGCAGCGGATCGACTAGGCCCAACTGCGCTAGGCTGACGGCCCAGACCCGCTCCTGAAGCGCTGTGTCCCGACCCAGGGCCGAGGACGGCACGGCCTTGCAGCGCTCGAAGTAGAGCCCGCTGACGCCTTCGACCCTGGGAGAGGTCGCGAGGTACAGCGATGTCGCGGCCCCGTCCTCTGGACTCGACAGGAAGGGCCGGATCAGGCGCCAGCCGAGGCCGAGCCAGCCGCCCGTTCCCGATGCGAATCCACTGGCGATGACACCGGGATGCAGAGCGTTGCTGGTGACGCCGCTGCCTGAGAGCCGCCGCGCGAGGGCGGCACTGAACAGCACATTGCCGAGCTTGGCTTGGGAATAGACGGCAATCGGGCTGTAACGGCGGGCGTGGCCTATGTCATCGAAGGCGATCCGTCCGCGTCGATGCGCCCTCGAGGCGACGCTGACGATCCGTGCCGGTGCAGCGGCCTTCAGCAGATCGAGGAGTTCGAGGCTGAGCTGCAGGTAGGCGAGATGGTCGAGGGCCCAGGTCCGCTCGATCCCGTCCACCGTCGTGGCGTAACGGTCGAAGATCGCGCCGGCATTGTTCACCAGGACGTGGAGGCGCGAATACGAAGCCCGGACTTCGGCGGCGAGGCGGCGGATCTCCGCCTGCGACGCGAGGTCGGCCACGAAGCCGTCGATCAGGGCGCCGGGCACGGCCTCCCGGATCTGGGCGGCCGTGCGTTCGGTGCGCCCGGGATCCCGGCCGACGAGGCCGACGCGGAACCCGGCGCGAGCGAGACCGCGGGCCGTCTCGGTGCCGATGCCGGAGGTCGCTCCGGTGACGAGGGCGATCCGCTCCGGCACCGATGCCGCCCTAAAATACCGCCTGCCCGATGGCGAAGGCCACGACCACGATGACGATGGCCACGACCAGGAACAGGCCGAACAGGATGCGGGCCAGCGAGCCGGCTCCCGAGGCGATGCCGGTGAAGCCGAGGCCGCCCGCGATGAGGGAGATCACGAAACAGATGAGAGCCCATTTCAGCAGGGTCATGCGCAACACTCCAGCTCGCGGAACCGACCGATAACCGCTTGCGGAGCCATGCGTTCCGCCCAAGCTCGGCTGTTTTACGAAGCCGCTCCGGGCCGGGCCGGGACAGCAGGGCGCTCCTCCGCGGCGGCCCGCTCCAGGAGGATGTGCGCCAGAGCATGGTAGAGCCCCTCGCGGCAGACCGCCTTCGAGACGGCGTCGGCGATCAGAGCCGCCACCATGAGCGGGATCATCAGGGCGTGGTCCTGAGTCATTTCGGTGACGATGACGAAGGCGGTGATCGGCGCCTGCAGGGCGCCGGTCAGGTAGGCGACCATGCCGACGAGCACCAGGGCGGACACCGGCACGCCGGAGAACCAGCCCTGCAGGGCGGCGCCGAGGCCGGCCCCGACGCTGAGGGAGGGGGCGAACAGCCCGCCGGGAATGCCGCTGATCGCCGAGAGCAGGGTGGCGACGAACTTCAGCGGCGCGAAATCGGGATGTGAATCGGCCGTGCCGTGCAGGAGGGCGCGCGCCTCCTCGTAACCGGTGCCGTAGACCGCGCCGCCGGACGCGAGTCCGCACAGGGCGACCCCGAGGCCGCAGGCCGCCGCGAAGGCGACGGGACGGGCGGAAATGGCAGCCCCGAGGCGCCCGGGCAGGCCGCGTGCGAACAGGATGACGATTCGGGAGAAGCCGCCGCCGGCGAGGCCGCCCAAGACCCCGAGCACCGGCACGGCGATCCAGCCCGGCCCGAAGGGCAGGGCGACGTTGGAGGTGCCGAAGTAGGTGTAGTTGCCGGTGAGCGCCATCGCGGTGAGCCCCGCCGCCACGATGGCGGCGACGATGAGCCCGCCCGTGCGAGCCTCGTAGGCCCTGCCGAGCTCCTCGATGCCGAAGACGATGCCGGCGAGCGGCGTGTTGAAGGCCGCGGCCACGCCCGCCGCCCCGCCCGCGAGGATCAGCCCCGGCACCCGCTCCGGCGTGAGGTGACCGGCCGCCGCCATGATCGCGGCCCCGACCTGCACCGTCGGCCCCTCTCGCCCCGTGGAGGCGCCAAACAGCAGGCCGAGGCTCATCACCACGATCTTGCCCACCGCGACCCGCAGGGAGACCAGGGACCGGCGCAAGGCGAGCCGCCCGGTCTGGCGCGCCGCGATCACCTGGGGAATGCCCGACCCCTGCGCGTTCGGAAAGACGTCGCGGGCGAGCCAGGCGCAGAGGGCGAACCCGAGGGGCGTCAGGCCGAGGGCTATCAGGGTCGAGAGGCCGAGCACCCGCCGGAAGCCCGCTTGCGCCGCATCGGCCAGCGCCGCCATCACTACGGCGGCGAGCCCCACGCCGATGCCGCCGACCAGGAACAGCAGGCGGTGGCGCCACAATCCGAACGCGTCGCGGGTGGCCCCGCCCAGGCGCCGCATACGCGGGGTCATCCCGGACCGGACCTTGGTGTGCAGGACTTTGACCTGCAGGAGCTTGGTCTGCAGGAACTTGGTCTGCACGACACGGGCTCGCAACACCTTGGGTGGGCGGATTGGAGGCATGCGATCCGCGGCTCGGGGCAGGTATCGGGGAAACGGACTTCGGCTGGAGCCGCAGGCAAGGGGCATACCCCGACGGGCGTCAGCCCTCATCCCCCGCTTCCGCTCGGCAGAGATCTTCGACGGTCCGGAGATAAGCCTTGGCGTCGAATTTCCGCAGGGAATTCTCGCTCTGGTAACGCACCGTCCCGAAAATCTTGCGCCTGGCCCAGGGGCGATCGTGCAAACCGTAGACCCAGGCGACGTTGGTGAATGAGTTCGGATCGCGCCCGTCGAGGAAGTAACGGTTGTTGAGCCTGAGCGTCCGGGCGAAGCCCTCCTCGGGACTGGGCGACCATTCGAGGATCTTCTTGCCCCAGTACATGCGCAGATGGTTGTGCATGTAGCCGGTCTCGCGCATCTCGGCCTGAGCGGCATTCCAGTAGACGTCGTGCGTCTTGCCCTCGGCGAGCTCGGCCTCGGTGTAGGTCTTCGGCCGTGGGTCGTCGGCATGCTCGGCCAGGACCTTGCGCGCCCATTCGGGAACGGCGCGCGCGTAGCTGTCGTAGCCCTCCGTGTAGTGGACGTGGTTCATCGCCAACTCACGCCGGATCACCACCTCCTCGACGTAGGACGCCTTGTCCTCGCGGCCGCCGGCCTTGGCGGCGCGGACCGCCAGCACGATCTCGACGGGCGAGATCTGGCCGAAATGAAGGTAGGGGCTCATGTGCGAGGCCGCCCCGGCCTCCGGCCGGTTGCGAGCGCTGCCGTAATCGGCGAAGGGGCCTTCGAGATAGGCCTTGAGACGCCGTCGCGCCTCGGTCTCGCCGCCGGTGAAGCGACGCACCGGAGCGACGATACGGTCGAGGCTCATGCCGGCCAGCACCGCCTCCGGGTCAGCGATGTCGACCTCGGATTTCGGAAGACCGCGCCCTGCCGGGTGCTTCACCTTCCGGGCCGTCAGGGGCGCGACGTAGTCGTCGAGATGCTTGTGCAGCTTGGGGCGCAGGGTGCGGGCGGCATATTCGTGCTTCGTCGAAGCGACCTCGACCGGCACCACGACGTCCCCCTCCACCTGGACGATCCGGGTGTCGACGGCCTCCACGATCTCGCCGTACCAGCCCTTCTGGATCGCGAGATAGCCACGGTCGAGGACGAGGAGGGCGGCGTCCTTGGCCAGATCGATGGCGACCCGGGCGGGTGAGGCCTTGCGCAGGCAGAAGCCGATGCCCCGGGCCTTCAGACCGGCCGCCGCATCGGCGAGTCCCTGGAGCAGGAAGGCGTAATGCCGGGCATTGGCTTCGGGAAAGCCGCTCTTGCCGTCGAGCAGCCCGAAACAGGCGAGCACCGGCAGGCCGAGCCGGTTGGCCTCCTCGATCGCCAGTTCGAGCGCCTGGTTCTCATGGGCGCGATTCGCCTGCTGCAGGAGGTAGAGGACGTAGCGTCCCTCCACCCGGTGCTCGGCTTCCTTGAGGACCCGAATCCGTCCCGCCTGAATCGCCATCGCCGCTCATCGCCTCCTGGTTCGTCATGAAAGGTGGGGTGGTCGCTCCGCGCGGCACCCCAGGCAGAAAAAACCGGGGAAAGGTGGCGGATGCCTGAGGATCCAGCAGAGAAATCCGCGAAAACTGAATTCGCGCAAACCCTTGACCCATCATCACTTGGATCGGGACACACCGCACCCGACCAGCATTTTCCGGCTGCTCGGGTGCGTCATTTTGGATACAGAAATGGGGCAACGTGTGCAGGGGCACGAAAAGCGACACGGATACTGCCCTATCCGCCTTGCAATTCCGTATGAGAGGTTCAGATTGTGCATTGCGGGAACGCGATGGCGTCGCGGTCCTGCTGCCCTCCTTGGGCGTTTCCTCCCTAGACTTCGGGCCGCTCTTCGGAGCGGCCTTTTTTCTGTCCGGCCCTGTCATCCTCGAGCACGGGCGCGGATCATGAAGTTGTCGTAGGTGTACTCCGCCACCTGGAACCAGAGGTACTCCTCGTTCCGGAAGGTCTTCATCGCCTCGTGGACCCGCTTGAAATCGGCGTTCTTGGCGCCGATCTCGGCATAGACGTCGTTGGCGGTCTTGAGGGCGACCTCCATGACGTCCTGCGGGAACGGGCGAAGCTGCGCCCCGCCCGCCACGAGGCGGCGCAGGGCACGCGGGTTGCGCGCGTCGTACTTGGCCTGCACGTCGGCATGGACCTGGGCGGCCGCCGCCTGGACAATCGCCCGATAGTTCTTGGGCAACCCCTTCCACGCATCGGCCTGAATCCAGAGATGGAGCATCGAGGCGCCCTCCCAGAATCCGGGATAGTGATAGATCGGCGCCACCTTCTGGAGCCCGAGTTTCTCGTCGTCGTAGGGGCCGATCCACTCCGCGGCGTCGATCGTCTTGGCCTCGAGAGCGGCATAGATGTCCGGCCCCGGGGTCGCCTGCGGCACCACCCCGAGCTTGGCCAGCACCTGCCCGCCGAGGCCGCCGATCCGCATCTTCAGGCCCTGGAGATCGGCCTGCGCCTTGATCTCGCGGCGGAACCATCCGCCCATCTGGGCCCCGGTATTCCCCGCCGGCACAGCGACCAGCCCGTGCTTGGCGAAGATCTCACCGAACAGCTCGGCGGCACCGCCCTGGAACCACCAGGCGCTCTGACCGCGTGCGTTCAAGCCGAAGGGGAGGGCGGTGGCCAGGGCAAAGGTCGGGTCCTTGGCCAGTCCCAGGGTCGCAGGACCGTAGCCCATCTCGACGGTGCCGGCGGCCACGGCGTCGAGGAGGCCCTCGGCCGGCACCGGTTCGCCGGGCCCCGAGGGCTGGATCTGGAAGCGGCCGTCGCTGGCCTCCGCGACGATGCGGGCGAGCATCTCGGTGGCGCCGAACAGGATGTCGAGATTCTTGGGAAAAGCACAAGCGAGACGCCAGCGCACGTCCGGCGACGCCTCGGCGCGTGCGGGCGCCGCCAGGAGAGCCGCCGCACCACCGAGGCCCGTGGAGAGGAGAGCACGGCGCCCGGGAACCGGGGGCACGGAGGATAGGGGCATGACGCCTCGCTGAAAGATCTCGAATCGTCCCGTTGCGGCGCGATCGGTCCGCGGCCAGAACGTCCGCCGTTCACGAACGACGAAGGACCGGAAACGATCCCGAAACGTTCGGATACGTCGCGACCGCACCGCAGCGGACACGAGCCGGCGAAAGCCACCCGGCCTCAGGGTCGGCAAAACCACTTGGCGTAGGTGAAAACTACTTGGCGTAGGTGAAAGTGCCGTCGTTCCAGACGTAGAGGACGTAGCCCTGGGCGGTGACGTCGCCCTTGCCGTCGAACCCGACCGAACCGAGCACCAGGTCGAAGCGCTCCGCGTGCAGGGTGACGGCGATCCGCTTCGATTCCGTCGTATGGGCGAAGTTGCCGGCTGCCACGAGCGCCTGGAGCGCGGCGTAGCCGTAGATCGTCGACCCTTCCGGCTCGACGCCCTCGGCCTTGAAGGCGGCGACCACGGCAGCGGCCTCCGGTTTGCGGCGCGGATCGAGGTAGAAGGTCATCAGCACGCCGTTGCTGGCCGGCCCGGCGATCGTGGCGAATTCCTGGGTGGCGATGGCCGAGGTCCCGAACCATTGCGGCTTGAACCCGCGCTCCGCGGAGATCCGCACGAGACGGCCCATCTCCCGGGCGTCGCCGCCATAATACGCCACCGCGATCCCGGCCTCCTTCAGCCGGTCGGCGAGGGCCGCATCATCGGCATCGCCCGCCGCGAAGGCGGTGGCGATGGCCTCGTTGATGCCGATCCGGTTGAGGTTTTCCTTGGTGGCGGCGGCGAGGTTGCGCGAGCCCGGCGTCAGGTCGTTGAGGATGGCGATCTTCTTCTCGCGGAACCGCTCGGCCAGCACGGTGGCCGAGAGCTTGGCCTGATCGTCATCGCGCCCGCAGACCCGGAAGATCGTCGGCAGACCCCGGTCGGTGAGCTTGGCGGCCACGGAGGCGGCGGTGATCATCACCGTGCCGTTGGCGGCGTAGACCTCGGAGGCCGCCAGCGATGCGTTCGAGCAGACGTGGCCGACCACGAGGCGCACGCCCTGGGTCGCGTAGTGATTGGCCACCGCCACGGCCTTGTTGGAGTCGCAGGCATCGTCCTGCACGTCGAGCACGATGGTCTGACCGTCGAGCCCACCCTTGGCATTGGCATCGCGGGCCGCGGCCTGGACCCCGCGCAGGACCTGCTCACCCACAGCCACGTAGGCGCCCGAGCGCGGGACGGCGACGCCGATCACCACGTCGGCCCGGGCCGGGGCGGCGCCGAGAAACGCGGCGGCGAGGAACAGGCTGCCAGCCAAGCCGCCGGCGCGCCCGAAGCGCCGGGCCGCGCGTCTGAACCTCATCCCGCCCCGTCTCACGCCTCGGTCGACCTCGCTTACAGATAGAGGCGGATCGGCGAGCCGCCAAGGTTCGGCGCGTGCACCGGGTCCACGGCCCGGCACCTTCCGGCATCGATCGAGCCCGAGCGACCCGTGCGCGATGCCGCGCCAGAACGCAAGGGGGACCTTCGGCGCGTGCGTGAGCCGCGGCCGCGACCGCGGCACGCCCGCATCCGCGCACGCCTCATCGGGCCGTCGCGTAGACCGAGGCGCCGGCGGTGATCGGCGCGGTGACGGTTGAGAAGACGGAGAGGACCTTCTGGACCTCGGTGAAGGGGGCGTTGGAGACGTAGACGAGGTCGCGGTTGCGCATGCGGAAGGCCTGGGTCAGGAACAGGCTGTTGGGGTCGCGCATGTTGATCCGGTAGACCACCGGCACCAGCGGGGTGCCGAGCAGCGGGCTGCCGGGCTTCAGGCGGCGCACCACCGCGGCCGGCTCGAAGCGGAAGATGAAGGTGCCCGAGGGATCGGCCTGGAAGTCGGACAGGCCGCGGGCCTTGGCCAGCGCCTGGGCAAGCGTGATGCCTTCGGCCTGGAACGGGATCTCGGTGGCGTTGCCGAGCGCGCCCACCGCCAGGAAGGTCTGGGGATCGCGCACCAGGGTCAGGGTGTCGCCCGGGCGCAGGAAGATGTTCTCGGCCGGGTTCGACACCACCGTGGTCAGCGGCACCGTGGCGGTCTGCGGTCCGCGCGAGAGCCGCACGAAGGTCTCGTTGACCGGCGCGCGCACGCCCCCGGCGGTGGCCACCACGTCGAGCAGGCGGTCGCCCTTGCCCGAGAGCGGCACCCGGGCCCCGGCCACGACCTCGCCGGTGACGGTCACCGTCTGGGACACCGCCTTGGTGACCGAGACCAGCACCTGGGGCTGGATCGCCTTGCCGGCGAGCTCGGTCTCGATGAGGGCCTGCACGTCCTGGGGCCGGCGCCCGGCCACCTGGATGCGCCCGGCATAGGGCACGCTGATGGCCCCGTCGCGGGGCACCACCTGCTCGGGGATGAGGGCGGACTTGGACCCGGCCGAGAAGCGGTCGGCCACCAGAGGCCCGGAGAACAGGCCGCCCGAGCCCGCTTCCCAGACCGAGACGGCCACGTAGTCGCCCACCCCGATCACGGCTTCGAGGGAAGGGCGCCGGTCGCCGAAGGAGGCCAGCAGGCTGTCCAGCGCGCGACCGCGCAGGGCCTCGATGGTGGCCGCCGACAGGTCCACGATCTCGTAGCGCGCGAACGTGCCCTCGCTCGTGGACACGTCCGCCCCCTCCACCACCGCACCCGTCGTCGGTCCGGCAGCGGGTAGGAGCGACGAGCAGCCCGACACCGCCAGGGCGGTGCCTAGAACGGTGCAGAGGGCCAAAGGCAGTGCGCGCATGCGGGATCGCCTGTCGGTTTCTCTCATGGGCTGCCTAGACCATCGCCGGGCCCCTGTCCGTGGCGGGCGGGACACAGTCTCGCGGTGAGCGCCCACCAGCCGCCAGCCGTCCCCACTACCCACGCCTTTCCCAAAAAAATCGTGTCCGAGACGATACTTGAAAGGAGCAACGCGATGTGCGTTCTCGTCCGGACGGCATCAGTGAATTTGCCTGACCTGGGTTTCGGCAGAACCGGATTCGATGACAGCGTCGTTCGACTACACACCGCCTGGGCTCGCTCAGGGTGTTCCGGGATCGGTCCGACGACGGCACGTCTTTTATATTCCGGGTTACGATCCCGAGGGCAGCAGCCGCTACCGAATGCTGTTCGTGCGAGAACTGGCCCGCTACGCCAAGCGCTTCGGAGAGCCGAAGCGCGCGGTATCCGGTGCGACTCTCTGCGCCGACGGGCTCGTACAGAGCTGGCGGGTGGCCGGCCAGCCTGCCGTGCAGGGCGCCGAGACCACCTACGACGTGCTCCTCTGGGACGACATCGTCCGCGAGGACTTCCGGCGCCGGCGGCCCGTGAGCGTCGCCCTCCTAGTCGTCGGCACGCTCCAGACCATCGTCTCCGGCCTGATGCTGCGATTCTACCGGCTGAACTGGAAGTACGGCAACGTCATCCTCTACCCGCTGGTGATGGTCCTGCTCCTCGTCCTGTGCACCCTGGCCATCGCCGCCTTCGTGCATGCTCATCTGGGAACGGCCTTCGGACACAGCCTCGGATGGCCGCTCTGGGTGACGCTGCCCGTGGGCCTCCTCCTCGGCCTCGCCTGGATCAAGGCGATGGAAGCCTTCCTCAACCGGATCTTCTTCTGGCAACTCCTGAACGACTGGGTCTTCAACTGGCAGCACGGCCAGGGCCGGCGGCCGGATTACGAGCGCCGGCTCGAGGCCTTCACCGCGCATGTCCTCGCGCGCTGCAACGCCTTGGCGGCCGGCGACCCGCCCGACGAGGTCCTGATTCTCGGCCATTCCTCGGGAGCCCTGAGCGCCGTGGAGGTGACCGCCCGGGTGCTCGCCCGCGATCCGTGCCTCGGCACCGGAGCGACCACGCTCGCCCTGGTCACCCTGGGGTCCGGCCTGCCCCTGGTGGCGATGCAGGGCACGGCGAAGGGTCTGCGCTGCGAGATCGCCAGCCTCGTGACCTCGCAGCGCCTCGTCTGGGCCGATTTCCAGGCACCCCAGGACTGGATGAACTTCCCCGGCTTCAATCCGGTGGAACATCTCGACCTCGACCTCCAGGGCAGGTCGATCGCGAACCCCCTGGTACGCTCGGCACGGTTCCGGGAGATCATCAGCACCGAGACCTACCGGAAGGTGCGCTGGCGTCCGTTCCGGATGCACTTCCAGTTCCTCCTCGCCAACGACCGGCGCGGCTACTACGACTTCTTCGCGATGACCCTGGGCCCGCAGCGCCTGCGCGAGCGGGCCCTCGATCCCATTCTGCCCGCTCCCTGTCCGTTGGCGGCGCTCGCGCCCTGAGACGTCCCGGGAAGCAAACCGCCGGCGGGCATGTTTCCGCACAATCCTATCTCCCCTGGCCTGCTAAGACGCCGAGACCGACCGGAAGGCCAAGGTCGGCCACTTGGATACGGCCGCCGGGAGAGGACACGCGATGGTATCAGGTCAGAATCCGGTACCCGGCGGCACGCCCATGGTCCTCGTGGTGATGGGCGTCTCGGGCTCGGGCAAGAGCACGGTGGCGTCCCGACTCGCCGAGCGCCTCGGCTGGACCTTCGTCGACGGCGACAGCTTCCACAGCCCCGAGCACGTGGCCAAGATGCGGGCCGGGCACCCCCTCGACGACGACGACCGCGCGCCCTGGCTCGCGGCGATCGGCGCTTGGATCGACACGCAGCGGCAGCAGCGGGCCCCCGGCGTGGTGGTCTGCTCGGCCCTGCGCCGGGCCTATCGCGACGTGCTGGTGCGCGGCCGGGAGGACGTGCGGATCGTCTACCTGGAGGGCGACCGCCCCCTGATCGAGGGGCGCCTCGCGCGCCGCCAGGGGCACTTCATGCCGGCAGGCCTCCTCGACACCCAGTTCGCGATTCTGGAGCCGCCAGCGCCCGAGGAGAACGCCGTGGCGGTGGGCATCGATGCGGACCCCGAGACCCTCGTCGCAACGATCGTGGCCCGGTTGGGATTGGGGGAGGGCGCCCCGAAACCCTGAGCCCCGCGGATTCCATGCCTCTGTCCTCCGAACCGACCGCCGCCGCGATCGCCCTGGTGATCTCGGACGTGGACGGCACCCTGGTGACAACCGACAAGCGCCTGACCCCCGCGACCCGCGCGGCCGTGCGGCGGCTGGCGGCGGCGGGCATCGCCTTCACCATCGCGTCGAGCCGGCCGCCTCTAGGCCTGAGGTCGCTGGTGGCCGAACTCGGCCTCACCCTGCCGATGGGGGCCTATAACGGGAGTACTCTGGTCGCCCCCAATCTCACCCTCCTGGCGGAGACGCTGATCCCGGCCGAGGCCGCCCGCGAGACCGTGCGGCGTTTCGCCGAGGCCGGCCTCGACACCTGGGTGTTCGCCCGCGGGCAGTGGAACCTCACCGATCCGCACGGGCCCTACACCGATCTCGAGTGCCGGACCCTGCAGGCCGAGCCGACCGTGGTCGCGGACCTGGAACCGCTCCTGGACCACGCCGCCAAGATCGTCGGCGTCAGCGCCGATGCGGCGCACCTGGAGGCCTGCGAGACCGAGATCGCCGCAGCGCTGGCGGGACGCGCCGACGTCCACCGCTCGCAGGCCTACTATCTCGACGTGACGCCGCCCGGCTCCGACAAGGCCGCCTTCGTGGATGCCATGAGCCGGCATCTCGGCATCGACCGGTCCCGGATCGCGACGCTGGGCGACGCGGCCAACGACGTGCCGATGTTCGCCCGCAGCGGATTTTCCGTGGCGATGGGCAACGCCGCGCCGGCGGTCCAGGCCGCGGCGCGGGCCGTCACGGCCACGAACGATGCGGACGGCTTCGCGAAAGCCATCGACGAATTCATTTTGCGGCGCTGAGGCGGTCTTCGCGCCGTCGCCCGTCCACTGCCGCGAGGCCCTTGGCAACATTGACGAATCGCTTCGGACACAATCCGGACACGACGGCGGCGACTGTGCCACGTGCGACACAGCACATGGGGAAACGGCCACGCTCGACCTGCCAGAGCCGCTTTCCGGCCTCAATTCGCCCGGACCTTGACCGTCCAAGAACAAGGACGATCCGGGTCTCCGATGAACCAGCGCTTCCTGCTCCTCGCCGTCGCCGCGGTCGCCCTGCCGTGCGGGATGCTCCCGCCCGGCGCGGCTCTGGCGCAGGGTGCGGCGGCGCGCGACAACATCGATGCGCTGATCGAGCAGCAGGCCAAGGCCAACGGGGTTCCGTCGAGCTTCGTCCACCAGGTCGTCAAGCGCGAGAGCAACTACAACCCGAATGCCAAGGGCGGCAGCGCACTGGGGCTCATGCAGATCAAACACGCCACCGCGAAGGGCCTCGGCTACCAGGGTGATGCGGCCGGGCTGTTCGATCCGCGGGTCAATCTGCGCTACGGCATCGCCTACCTCGCAGGCGCCTACCGGGCCGCCAAGGGCGACATTGCCCAGGCCTACAATTTCTACAACCGCGGCTACTACTACGCCGCCAAGCGCCTCGGCATCGAGACCAGCGTTCCCGACGACCTCGAAACGCCGAAGTCCGGCGAGGCCTTCGCCAACGCCTTCGCCCGCGCCGACAGCCCCGCCGTCATCGCCGCCAACACCGCCCTCGCCTACGCGCCGAGCCCCGCCGCCAACGGCGTTCCGATCGAGATGGTCGAGGTACCGTTGCCGCCGCGCCGGCCCGTTTCACTCACCGGTCTCGGTACGGTCGAGGTCGCGGCGCTGACGCCGGCCGACGCTGCGCCCCCGGCCTCTACGGCCGCCATCAGTCCCCACCCCGGCGTCGTCCCGGGGATGACGCAGGCCGGCGCCCAGATCGAGACCGTGTTCACGGAATCGGTCGAGGTGCCTCTGCCACCCCGCCGGCCCTCGGCGGTCGCCCTCGCCGCCGTCGGTCGCCCGACCGTCGCGAAGAAAGCGCCGGTGGCCAGCACCGTTCTCGAGGCCTCGGCGCTGGCGCCGGTCGCGCAGTAACCCGCCTGCGACCGCGCGGCGTTTCGGCGCAAGGCCCCTGGGTCGAGACTCCCCCGATCAAGACCTCCGGGTCCCCCTGGCCTCCCCCCGGTGGCGCGAGAGATGGGGCCGATTCACGGGTTTCCCCCGTTCTGGTGTCCGTAGCCGCTTGCGTCGGGACGCGCCTCGTCTCACATGGTGCAATGCGAAGCGACGTGCTTAAACCCGGTCCGGCACGATCATCGCAGCAACCCAGGAGCGTCGTTCCGGCGTTGAATACCCGCTGCGTTGGCTTTCCGAGGTAACCGAACTGCGGATCATGAGCACAATATTTCCGTATCTGTGACCATAAGTCCGGAATCGACATTCTGTTGCAGCAACCTGCGTGTGGGCTTCCGGTCCGGACGCGAACTGAGGAAACGGACGACGGCATGGCCGGCGCGGTAGAACAAGAATCGACCTTCCTGGCTGACCTCGGCCGGCGGGTTCGTCACGCCCGGACCGTGCGGGGCCTGTCGCGCAAGCTCCTCTCGCAGACCTCCGGTCTGTCCGAGCGCTACATCGCGCAGCTCGAGAGCGGGCAGGGCAACGTCTCGATCATCCTGCTGCGGCGAGTCGCCAACGCCATGGGCGTGCGCCTCGACGACCTGATCGCCGGGCAGGAGACCTTGCCGGACTGGCACGTGATCCGCGACCTCCTGGGCAATGCCTCGCCGGAGCAGATCGCCCTGGCCAAGGGTATCCTGTCGGGCCAGTCCTCGGCGAGCGGCGAGGCGCCACAGCCGCGTGTCGCGGTGATCGGCCTGCGCGGCGCCGGCAAATCGACCCTCGGCCGCCGGGTCGCCGATCGCCTGGGCTGGACCTTCGTCGAGCTCAACGCCGAGATCGAGCGCGAGAACGCGCTCTCGGTGAAGGAGATCTTCGCGATCTACGGCCAGGAGGGCTACCGCCGCCTGGAACAGGCAGCCCTGCGCCGGCTCACCGAGCATCCCGGCCCGCTGGTTCTCGCCACCAGCGGCGGCATCGTCGCCGAGCCGCTCACCTACGATCTGCTGCTGCAGGCCTTCTTCACGATTTGGCTCCGGGCCCGCCCCGAGGAGCACATGCAGCGGGTGCGCGACCAGGGCGAACTCACCACCACCGGCGACCACCCCTCGGCGATGCAGGAACTGCGCGCCGTGCTCGCCAGCCGCGAGCCCCTCTACGCGCGCGCCTCGTCCGTGGTCGACACCTCCGACGTCTCCGTCGACGTGATGGTCGACCGTCTGGCGGAGGCCATCGAGGCCCGCTTCGGTACCCTCGATCACCGGCGCACCGCCTGACGGTTCGGTGCCGCGTGGCTCCCTTGGAAACCGCATGGGCTTGATCGGCCGTGCGATGCACACCAAGCTATGGGACGCCCGGTTGGGCACGCGTTTCATCCGCCTGACCGCGTGACGACAGGCATAACCATCCCGGAATGCCGCGGGGCGGGAGTAGAATCCCGCCAATGCGGCGCGATCCGCGCATCGCGCCGCGACGTGCTCCGGCCCAACGCAACGCGACGCGCCCGGTCCAGAGGAGGACCCGATGTCCGCCAGCCCGTTCCCCATCGCCGCGAAAGGCTCCGAGCCGCTGGCGGTGTGCGATCCGACCTGGGGGCGCCTTCGGGCCGAGGCCGAGGCGATCGTCCGCGAGGAACCGCAACTCGCCTCCTTCATCGTGGCGACGATCCTCAACCACACCTCCCTCGAGGGCGCGGTGGCGCACCGTGTCGCGGCTCGTCTCGGGCACGCCTCGTTGCCGGCCGAACTGATCGCACACGGCTTCTTCGAGGCGATCACCGCGGAGCCGAGCCTCGGTCAGGACTTCCGCGCCGACATCGCCGCGGTCCTCGACCGCGACCCGGCCACCAGCCGCGCGATCGAGCCGGTCCTGTACTTCAAGGGTTTCCACGCCATCCAGGCGCACCGCTTGGCGCACTGGTACTGGACCGCCGGGCGGCGCGACCTCGCGCTCTATCTCCAGAGCCGCTCGTCGGAGGTGTTCCAGACCGACATCCATCCGCAGGCGCGGATCGGGCGGGGCATCTTCCTCGACCATGCCACCGGACTCGTGGTCGGTTCCACGGCGGTGATCGAGGACGACGTGTCGATCCTCCATGCCGTGACCCTGGGCGGCACCGGAAAGCAGGGCAGTGATCGTCACCCGAAGATCCGGCATGGCGTGATGATCGGTGCCGGAGCCAAGATCCTGGGCAACATCGAGGTCGGAGCCTGCGCCCGGATCGCTGCCGGCTCGGTGGTGCTGCGCCCCGTGCCGGCCAACACCACCGTGGTCGGCGTGCCCGCCCGCGTGGTCGGCACCGCCGGCTGCGCCGAGCCGTCGCGCGCCATGGACCAGCTCGTCGCCATGGATCAGTTCATCCACATGGCCGAGGGCATCTGAACCGGACGCCGCCACGCGGGTGAGCCCGCCCGGTGCCCCGGCTTGCCCATCCCCCGGTGGCGTGGCAAGCGGGGGCCAGCCCGGCCCCGGTCGCCAACGGCAGGTCCTCCGGTCCGCCGCGCGACCGGCCATGAGCCGGAGGCCCCGACCGACCCGAACGCGAGAGGCGATCAGCGTGAACAAGACCGACATTGTGAAGGTGCAGGACTACCTCCGCCGGACCTTCGCCAACACCAACATCCGCCTCGTTCCCCGCCCCAAGAAGGACGATTCGGCCGAGGTCTATATCGGCGAGGAATTCCTCGGCGTGGTCTCGGTGGACGACGAGGACGGCGACCGTTCGTTCAACTTCGCCATGGCGATCCTGGACATAGACCTCGAGGATTGAGGGCTTTGCGCCTGTTGAGGGGATCCTACGTCTGCACGAGCCTGTGCGTGGATTTAACCCTGACGACAGGAAACCCTTAACGTTTCGTAAACGACGCGGCACACTGCGCGCCACATCGCCTCTCGATGGTGGAGCGCACGCGTCATGACTCTCAGCCCCTCGGCCCTCGACTCCCTGCAGACCCTCTGCGTCGGCCTCGCCCTCTCGGGCCTGCTTGCCAGCGCCTTTGAGCTGTTCACGGAGCGCCGCGCGAGCTTCAGCCTGTTGGAGCGCGGCGGAGTCACGGCCGTGGCGGCCCTACCGATGCTGGCCTTCGGCGCCCCCTTCATCATCCTGCGCAACACTGTGCGCGGGCGTCGGCTGGAGCGCCGTCCGATCCCCTTCGTGATGATCGCCACGATGATCGCCTGTGGCTGGAGCCTGATGTCCGGCCGTGTCGCCCTCGATCTCGCGCACCTGATCGCGGGCGTCTGAGCGACCCTGTCCGCGCGACCGCGGGACCGCCACCGGCTAGCATCGACCCGACAAGAAAGGCCGCCTCCAGGGCGGCCTTTCTTGTCTTGCGCTCTTCAGCGACGCTCCTCTCAGCGGTTGGCGGTCGCCACCGGCGAAGCGCCGCCGTTCAGGGTGACCCAGGCGAGGCCGTCCTGGCCTTCGCGCTTGATGAAGGTGTAGCCGGTTCGCGGGCCCGACAGGACCGCGTTCGTCTTATTGTCGAGGATCAGGTCGCCACGATCGGTGCGGACCATCAGCACCGCATGGCCTTCGCCGATCTCGTCGATGACCACGGTCATCCGCAGGGCGCGGCGGGGCAAGCCGCGCTCCACCAGCATCTGGCGCTTCAGAAGCTGGTAGTCCTCGCAGTCGCCGAAGCCGTCGTCGGGATAGTCCCAGCGGTCGACCACGCCCCAATGCGCGAGGTCGGTGATCGGCTTGATCCGGGCGTTCACCCGACGGTTGACGCGGTTGAGGAGGTCGCGGATGCGCGGCGTCAGGGCGATGACGGCGGGCTGCGTCGTGTCGACCGTGCACTCGTCGGGCATCCGGGCGCAGAAGGCGGTCCAGGCGGCGACGGGACGGGCCGGAGGACCTTCCTCGAGAGCCGGCGCAGCGGGCAGGGCGGCGACGGTCTGGGCCTCGGTGCTGGCACCGCCGATCAGCAGGATGGTGCCGACGAGACCGAACTGCACGGTGCGCCCGAGGCGTCGCCAGAGGGCACCACGCTCCCCGTGCGGCAATCCATCGACGCTTCGCAGTATCGCGTGCCGCATGCCGGTCGCCCTGCCATCCCCTGGTGGAGCGACAAGGTTTACACGGGAACGATCCGGGCTCAATCGGAAAGTTAAACCCGCGTTAACGCGCAGGCGAACGCATTGGTTCCACACCGGTTCCACAAGAGAAAATGACGTTTCCGCGTCTCGCCATCTCGATGGCAGAGATACGCGAACCCGTCGCGCCTTGCGCTCTCAGCGGTTGGCGGTGGTGACGGGCGAGGTCACACCGCCTAGCGAGACCCATGCCACGGTGTCGGCCGACTCGCGCTTGATGAAGACGTAGCCGGTCCGATACCAGGCCAGGATTTCACTGGTCTTGTTGTCGAGGATGAAGTCGCCGCGGTCGGTGACCAGGGTGAGAACGGCATGGCCCTCGCCCTTCTCGTCGATGACGACCGTCATCCGCATCGCCCGGCGCGGCAAACCGGCTTCCGCCAGGAGCTTGCGCTTGAGGAGTTGGAAGTCCTCGCAATCGCCCGAGCCGTCCTCGGCGAGATCCCAGCGGTCCGGCACGCCCCAGTGCTCCTGGTCGGTCACGGCAGCAAGGGACTTGTTCACCCGGCGGTTGACGGAGACGATGGTGTTCCAGATGGCCGGGGTGAGGGCGATGCGGTTCGGCTCGTTGGCATCGAGGGCGCATTCGGCGGCGTAGCGCTGGCAGAAGGCAGCCCAGGCCGGCAGCGGACGGGCCGCGGCCAGGGTCAGCGCGGCGGGGGAAGGCGTGGGCAGGGCGGCCAGGGTCTGGGCCTGCGAGGCGCCGGTCGTCAGCACGGCGAGTACCGCAAGCAGGATCAACGCTATCGTCTTCGTCCGGTCCATGGCGGCGTCCTCACGTCCTATGCCGCCAGGGTGCCGCCGCGGGACCTGTTCCGCGCTGAAGTCGATCCGCGCAATTTTATTGATTCGCGAGCGCGATTGCGGCCCTCGCGCGACAGGCCCAATGGGCCGTCTCGGCGATGGTGCGAAACGGAGCGATCGCGCCAACGGGCCGGTAACCGTGCCTGGAGAGGAAGGCTTCACGAGGCGGGGCGACCGGCCCTGCCGTGACACCCGTGAGCCTGCTTGCTATGCCCCGGCCTGGGCAAGGGGCGGAGCGTTCCCCGCGGGACGGACGGCCCCGCCGAGCCCCTGACACGGATTTTTACGGCACCATGAACATCTTCGCCACCTTCGAGGGCCGCGTGCGCGGCGCCGTGCAGGCCCTGATCCGGTCGGGGCAGTTGCCCGAGGGGCTCGACCTCGCCCGCGTGGTGGTGGAGCCGCCGCGCGACCCGAGTCACGGCGACCTCGCCACCAACGCCGCCCTGGTGCTGGCCAAGGAGGCGAAGACCAACCCGAAAGCCCTGGGCGAGTCGCTGGCGGCGGCCCTGCGCACCGACCCGGATGTGACGGAGGCCACCGTTGCCGGCCCCGGCTTCATCAACCTGCGGCTGGCCCCGGGCACCTTCCACGCCGTCGTCCGGGCGGCCCTCACCGAGGGCGAGCGCTACGGGCGCGGCGCCATGCCGGGGGGCCGGGTCAACATCGAATACGTCTCGGCCAACCCGACCGGACCGATGCATGTCGGCCACGGGCGCGGCGCCGTGTTCGGCGACGCGCTCGCCAATCTTCTGGTGACGGCCGGACGCGACGTGACGCGCGAATACTACATCAACGATGCCGGCGCTCAGGTCGACGTGCTCGCCCGCTCGGCCTTCCTGCGCTACCGCGAGGCGCTCGGCGAGCCCGTCGGTCCGGTTCCGGAGGGGCTCTATCCCGGCGACTACCTCGTGCCCGTGGGTGCCCGTCTGGCCGAGCTGCACGGCCGCGCCCTCCTCGACCAGCTGGAGGCGGACTGGCTGCCGACCGTGCGGGCCTTCGCCATCGCGGCGATGATGGATCTGATCCGGGACGACCTCGCCCGTCTCGGCATCCACCACGACGTGTTCTTCTCGGAGGCCACCCTCAAGGAGGAGGTCCCGGCCCTGCTGGCGCAGCTTCGGGAGAAGGGCCTTGTCTACGAAGGGCGCCTGCCGCCACCCAAGGGCCAGCTGCCCGAGGATTGGGAAGACCGCGAACAGACCCTGTTCCGCACCGTCGAGTTCGGCGACGACGTCGACCGGCCGTTGCTGAAGTCGGACGGCTCCTTCACCTACTTCGCCTCCGACATCGCCTATCACCGGACCAAGATCGCCCGCGGCGCCACCGACCTCATCGACGTGCTCGGCGCCGACCACGGCGGCTACGTCAAGCGCATGCAGGCCGCCGTGAAGGCGGTGAGCGACGGCAAGGCCACCCTGGACGTGAAGCTCTGCCAGCTCGTGCGGCTGTTGCGGGCGGGCGAGCCCGTGAAGATGTCGAAGCGCGCCGGCGAGTTCATCACCCTGCGCGAGGTCGTCGACGAGGTCGGGCGCGATCCCGTCCGCTTCATGATGCTTTACCGGAAGAACGACGCCACCCTCGATTTCGACCTCGCCAAGGTGGTGGAGCAATCGAAGGAGAACCCGGTCTTCTACGTGCAGTACGCCCATGCGCGCTGCGTTTCGGTGTTCCGCCAGGCCCGCGAGGCGATGCCGGGCGAGGATTTTTCGCGCGCCGGGCTGCTCGGCGAAGCGAACCTGTCGCTGCTCACCGACCCGGGCGAGATCGAAATCATGCGACTCGTCGCGCAGTACCCTCGTGTCATCGAGGCGGCGGCGACCGCGCATGAACCGCATCGGGTGGCATTCTACCTCTACGAACTGGCATCGTCACTGCATGGTTTGTGGAACAAAGGCAAAGACTTGCCGCAATTACGGTTTATTAATCCTGCCGACCGAAACTCCACTCGGGCTCGATTGGCCCTCGTTGAGGCTTTGCGGGGCGTCGTCGCCTCCGGCCTCGCGGTGTTGGGCGTCACCGCGCCGGACGAAATGCGGTGAGGTGATCTCGGCGTGAAGAGGGATGCTGCCATGACGACGAACGCTTCGCGGGCGACGGTCGATTTCGACGCCTTTGCGCGGGATCTGCAGCAGCCTCCGGCGCCGGCCCAGCCCCCCGTCCAGGGAGCCGCCCCCGTTCCGGCTCCGGGCGCGGGCAAGGCCGACCCCCTGGCCGAACTCGCCCGCATCGTCGGGCAGGACGACCCGTTCCGCGCCCTGCTCCAGGCCCGTGATTCCCGGGCCGACGCGGCGGCCCGCAGCCGGATCGAGCCGAGTTTCGTCGATGCGCCGGCCCGGGCCCGGACTGTCCAAACCCACGCGCCTCAGGCTGCGACGCCCGCGCATCAACCCGCCCCGCAGCCGGCCTCGCCCACCGACGCCTTCGATCAGTACCTCGCCTCCGTCGACCACGGCGCCTACGGAGATGCGCAGGGCGGGTACCCGGACCCGAACGCGGCCGAATTCGCTCCCAACGATGCCGACGACCGCGTCCGCCCCCTGGAGCGTCCGCGCAACCGCAGCCGCCTCGTATCGGTGGGTGCCGGCCTCGGCGTCTTCGCCCTCTGCGTCACCGGCGCCCTCACCTGGCGCGGCCTGCACGGCCATTCCACCGGCGGCAGCGGCGTCCCCACCATCCTGGCCGACACCGCGCCCCTGAAGATCGCGCCGCAGAAGTCCGACGGCGTCGAGATTCCCGACCAGAACAAGCAGATCTACGAGCGCACCGCCAAGGACGGCCAGATCCGGATCGTCAACCGCGAGGAGCAGCCGCTCGACGTGGCCCAGGCCGCCCGCGCGGCCCTCGGGACCGGCGAAGGCGGGGCGACTCCCGGCAGTGCCGCACCGGCCGCTTCGCTGCCGGCCCAGCAGGGCGGTCTCGCCGATTCCCTCGGCGAACCCCGCCGGGTCCGCACCGTTTCGGTCAAGCCCGATACGCCGCCGCCCCCGCCGCAGCGGGAGGCGTCCGCCGAGGCGACCGCGACGCCAACCTCGGTGATCCCGACCATGACCCTCCCGGGTGCCGCCGGTGACGCCGCCGCCGCGAGCCCGTCCCTGCGCCAGCGCGCGACCCGGCTGCCGCCGCCGGTGGCCACCACCCCGGTGGCCGAGGCGCCTGCCGCGACCCCGCCCGAGCCCGCTCCAGCTCCGGCTCCGCGCGTCAAGGCGCCGCAGCGCGTCGCCGCCGTGGCGCCCGAGGCGACCTCCGCCATCGCCGCCCCGCCGCCCGTCGCGGCGACGCCCTCCGCCGCAGCGTCCTCGGGCGGCGGCTACGCCGTCCAGCTCGGCGTGCGCACCAGCGAGAGCGAGGCCCAGGCCGCGTTCCGCCAGATGCAGGGCAAGTACAGCCAGCTCTCCGGTCAGCCCGCCCTGATCCGGCAGGCCGAGGTCAACGGCAAGACGATCTTCCGTGTTCGCGTCGGGCCTCTCGGCAAGACCGAGGCGGCCGCCCTCTGCACCCAGCTCCAGGGTGCGGGCGGGCAGTGCTTCGTCGCCAAGAACTGAGCGTCGACGACAAGATCGGTCGACCGGGCGCCTCTGCGCGCCCGGTCGACCCACTCACCGGCGATCCGATTGGGTTCGACAGCGCCGCGCCCTGTGGCCGTCACGCCACGCTGCCGCCCTCCTGGGCATCCCCCATTTCCTCTGACGTTTTCCGGCCGCATCCTGCCCCGATTGGCATGGTGTCGATTCGTCGCCGAACCCCTCACGACCGCCGTCCCGCCGCGCTCGCTCGAGCCGCCGAGCAAACCACCCAGGATGCGTCCCCGATCATGACCTCCCGTGCCCTGATCCTCGGTTGCGCCGGCAAGACTCTCTCGGCCCAGGAAGCCGCCTTCTTCCGGGATGTGGCGCCCTGGGGCTTCATCCTGTTCAAGCGCAACATCGGCACGCCCGACGAGGTCCGGGCATTGACCGACGCGTTGCGGACCACGGTCGGCCGGGCGGACGCCCCGATCCTCATCGACCAGGAAGGCGGTCGGGTCCAGCGCATGGGGCCGCCGCACTGGCCGGCCTATCCGGCCGGGCGCCGCTTCGGCGGCCTCAACGGCTCGGCCGCGGCCATCGCCCATCTCGGCGCCCGGCTGATGGCCCATGATCTTTCCAGCGTCGGCATCAACGTCGACTGCGCCCCCGTCCTCGACGTTCCGGTGGCCGGCGCCCACGACGTGATCGGCGACCGCGCCTACGCCACGACGCCGGACCGGGTGGCCGAGATCGGCCGGGCGGTGGCCGAAGGCCTGATGCAGGGCGGCGTGCTGCCGGTGATGAAGCACATCCCCGGTCATGGCCGCGCGGACTGCGACAGCCACAAGGGCCTGCCGGTGGTCGAGGCGGACCTCGCCACCCTGAGCGTCCAGGACTTCGTGCCGTTCCGGGCGCTCGCCGACCTGCCGATGGCCATGAGCGCCCACGTGGTCCTCACCGCCCTCGACGCGGCGCATCCGGCCACGCAGTCGGCCATCGTGATCCGCGACATCATCCGCGGCGCCATCGGCTTCGACGGCCTCCTGATGACCGACGACCTCTCGATGCACGCCCTCCAGGGGACGTTCCGGGCCCGCACCGAGGCGTGCTTCGCCGCCGGGATCGACATCGGCCTGCACTGCAACGGCGATCCGGACGAGATGCGCGGCGTCGCCGAGGGCGCCCCGGTCCTGGCCGGCGCGGCCCTGCGCCGGGCCGAGGCCGCCCTGGCCCGCCTTCCCGCCGGGAGCGACGCCTTCGACGTGGACGAGGCTCGCGCCCGCTTCGCGGCGGCCCTGTCCCTGGCCGCCTGAGCGTTCCGTTCGGTCAGGCGACAACGGCGCGGCGCTGGTCTATGAACCGGCGCGGGCGGAAACTTGCATGTCCGCGATGCGGCGATCGGAACGGAGCGCGCGTCACCCGCACTTCTTGTGCTCGGGGTGCCCGACCCTTAGGTTCGCCCTCAATCGACACACGAGACGGCGCCGCGCAGTGTTCGGGCTGCGGCGCGGGAGGTTGCCATGGGCAGCATGAGTATCTGGCACTGGATCATCGTCGCCGGCATCGTGATGCTGCTGTTCGGCCGTGGGAAGATCTCGGACCTGATGGGTGACGTCGCCAAGGGCATCAAGGCCTTCAAGAAAGGCATGGCCGAGGACGAGACGCCGACCACCACGGCCGTGCCGCCGCCGAGCGCGGGCGAGCCGGTGCGGACGCTGCCTCACCAGGGCGAGCCCGCCACCGCCAATACGGTGTCGGCCGACCGCAAGGTCATCTGACCCGCGACGCGAAACCGGGGCGCTGCGGCCGATGGCGGGTCTGGCGCGAGGCGCCGCGACCTGCCATGGCAGCGCGCCGTTTGATGGGCGGCGTACGGTCGCGGGACAGTCGACACCATGTTTGACATGAGTTGGGGCGAGGTGATGCTGATCGGCGGCGTCGCCCTCATCGTCATCGGCCCGAAGGATCTGCCGAAGGCTCTGCGCACGGTCGGCCAGATCACCGGCAAAATGCGGCGCATGGCCGGCGAGTTCCAGTCGCAGTTCAACGAGGCGATCCGCGAGGCCGAGTTCGACGAGATCCGCCGCGAGGTGGACGGGGTCAAGCGCTCGGCGAGCACGATGGGGCCGACCTTCAATCCCGTGCAGACCATCCGCGACGAGCTCAAGGGCGCCGTCGATGGCCGGGCCGAGACGAAGACGACGCCATCGCCGGCCCAGGGCCTCGCCAACGTCGCCGACCAGTTGGCCGAGCGCGAGAATACGATCCAGGCCTCGCCCGAGCCCGGGGCACATGCGGCCGTCTCGGTGGAATCGTTGCCCGACCTTCCCTCGCGTCCCATGCCCGAGGTACCCGCGCCGGGCACGACCCACGCCTGGACCGCCGAACCGCCAGCCACGCCCACCGATCCGTCGCCCACCGCGTCGCCTCGTCCCGAGACGCCGGCCAAACCCCAGCTTGATTCCGGCCGATGATCAACGAGACCGACGAAGCCGAGATCGAAGCCTCACGGGCCCCGCTTCTCGATCATCTCATCGAATTGCGGTCGCGGCTGATCAAGTCGCTGGCCGCCTTCGTGGTGATGTTCTTCGGGTGCTTCTTCTTCTCGCGGCACATCTACAACATCCTCGTCTACCCCTACGTCTCCGTGGTGGGGGTCGAGAACGCCAAGCTGATCGCGACGCACTTCCTCGAGCAGGTGTTCACCAACATCAAGCTCAGCGTGTTCGGCGCCGGCTTCCTGGCCTTCCCGGTCATCGCCACGCAGATCTACGCTTTCGTGGCCCCGGGCCTCTACCGCAACGAGCGTCAGGCCTTCCTGCCCTACCTGATCGCCACGCCGATCTTCTTCATCCTCGGCGCCCTGGTGGTATTCTTCCTGGCGATGCCGCTGCTGATCCAGTTCTCGGTCTCGCTGCAGCAGATCGGGCAGCCGGGCGAGGCGACGATCGCCCTCCTGCCGAAGGTGGACGAGTATCTCTCGCTCATCATGACGCTGATCTTCGCCTTCGGCATCGCCTTCCAGCTGCCGGTGATCCTGACCCTGCTCGGGCAGATCGGCGTGATCGACACGGCATTCCTGCGCGAGAAGCGGCGCTATGCCATCGTCCTCGTCTTCGTGGCCGCCGCCGTGCTGACGCCGCCGGACGTGATCTCGCAGCTCTCGCTCGCGATCCCCATGCTGCTGCTCTACGAGGCCTCGATCTTCTCGGTGGCCCGCGTCGAACGCCGCCGGGCGGCCCAGCGCAAGGCCGAGGGGCTCGACCCGTAGGGGTCGCCCCCTACGAAGTCTCGGCCTGCAGCGTCGAGGCCGCCGGCACGGCAGGGTCACGCCAGCGATTCAGTTCGGAGTCGATCGCTCCTTGCGTGCCGCGCATGAACTCGGCGCCGCTCAGGCCGGGGGGCAGGGGGGGCAAGTAGCTCACCGTGACGGCACCGGGGCTGTGGCGGGCGCCTCCATGGGGCCAGTACAGACCGGAATTCACCGCCACCGGCAGCACCGGCAGGCCGAGCTTGGCGTAGAGCAGCTCGACGCCGCGCTTGAACTGGACCGGCTCGGCGATGCCGCCACGGGTCCCCTCGGGAAACATCAGCACCGAGCGCCCCTGAGCGATCGCCGCGCGGCTCTCGTCGATCATCACCCGCAGGGCCTGGGTGCCGTTGGCCCGATCGATGATGATCATCGGTGAGCGGCGCAGGAACCAGCCGACGATGGGGATCGCCACCAGCTCGCGCTTGGCCACGATGGCGACGTTCGGCACCAGCACGAGGAAGGCCAGGGTCTCCCAGGCCGACTGGTGGTTGGCCACGATGAGGCAGGGCTCGTCCGGGATGCGGGTGCGGCCCTCCTCGACGTAGGTGAGCCCGACGATGCGGGCGAGGCCGAAGAGGATGCCCCGCGACCAGAGCCGGGTGAAGGCGCGGATGGGCCGCGCCGGCGCGCCCAGCAGGGCGAGGACCGCCAGCGGGATGATGAACAGGGCGGTCCAGCCGGCCCAGTAGGCATTGAAGAGCGCGGAACGGATGCGCGACACGGTGACGATCCCTCGATCTCGCCCGGAGCCCGCACGGATCGCGAGCTCCCAGCGCAGCATTTTCCGGCGACGGGCGCGGCGATCCGGTCTATGCCGGCCCGCCGCGCCGACGCGCGCACGATCCTTTAAACATTTTCCAGTTTCACGCGAGCCGAACGCCGTGCGCCTGACCGTCACCACCTGGAACATCAACTCGGTGCGCCTGCGCATCGACTCGGTCCTGCGCTTCCTGGCCGAAGCGCAGCCCGACGTCCTCTGTCTGCAGGAGACGAAGTGTCCGGACGATGCATTTCCCCTCAAGGCCCTGCGCGGCTCGGGCTACGAGCACGTCGTCTTCGCCGGCCAGAAGGGCTATAACGGCGTCGCGATCCTCTCGCGCTTCCCCCTCGTCACCCGGGACGTGATGGCGTTCTGCGAGCGCCAGGACGCGCGCCACATCTCGGCAGTGCTGGGGCCGGAGGCAGGCAAGGCGGCCGGGATCGCGCTGCATGATTTCTACGTGCCCGCCGGCGGCGACGTCCCCGACCGGAATCTCAATCCGAAATTCGCCCACAAGCTCGACTTCCTCGATGCGCTGCGCGCCTGGGGTGGGCAGCGGGTGAAGGGCCCGGCGATCCTGGTGGGCGACCTCAACGTGGCGCCCCTGGAGCACGATGTCTGGTCGCACAAGCAACTCCTCGACGTGGTGAGCCACACCCCCGTCGAGACCGAGCGGCTCGAGACCCTCCGGGGCGAGGCGGGCTGGATCGACGCCGCCCGCCTGCTCGTGCCGGAACCGACGAAGATCTACACGTGGTGGAGCTACCGCTCCCCCGACTGGGCGGCCGCCGACAAGGGCCGGCGCCTCGACCATGCCTGGGTCTCCCCCGACCTCGCCGGCACGGTGCGCGACATGACGGTGGCCCGCCACGTCCGGGGCTGGGATCGCCCCTCGGACCACGCGCCGGTGACGCTGACCCTGGAGCTGTGAGGGCTGTCACCGGCCGGTCATGCGCGGGGCGTAGGGGCGGCGTCCATCATCCCCGATGGACAGCCCGAGAGCCCGCATGAATCCTGCCGCACGGGCGGTTCGCCGCGAAACCAGCCTCGGCCTGACCCAGGCCGTGCACCGCAGCCGGGCCCTGTCCCGCGCCGGCCTGTCGGAGCGGCTGTTCACGCTGGCCTTCAGCGGGCTGGTCTACCCCCAGATCTGGGAGGATCCGGCGGTCGACATGGAGGCCCTGGCCCTGGGGCCGGAGGATCATGTCGTCGCCATCGCCTCGGGCAGCTGCAACGTGCTGTCCTACCTCACCGCGGATCCGGCGCGAATCAGCGCGGTCGATCTCAACGGGGCCCATGTCGCCCTGGGACGGCTCAAGCTCGCGGCCCTGACGCGCCTGCCCGATTCAGCGGCCTACCGACGCTTCTTCGGGCGCGCCGACACGGCCGACAACATCGCTGCGTACGATGCGCAGATCGCGCCCCACCTCGATGCCTCCGCGCGGGCCTACTGGGAGGCCCGGCGCCTCGACGGACGCCGGCGCATCGCCGCCTTCTCCGAGAACGTCTTCCGGCACGGCCTGCTCGGACGCTTCATCGGGACCGGACACCGGCTGGCCCGATTCTACGGCTGCGACCTCTCCGCCGTCCTCAAGGCCCGCGACAGGGCCGAACAACGCGTCCTGTTCGACGCGCACGTCGCGCCGCTGTTCGAGAAGCGCCTCATACGCTGGCTGATCCGGCGTCCGGCCTCCCTCTACGGCCTCGGAATCCCGCCGGCCCAGTATCGCACCCTCGCCCAGGACCGGCCGGGCGGCATGGTCGACGTCCTGCGCCATCGTCTGGAGCGCCTCGCCTGCGATTTCGACCTCGCCGACAACTACTTCGCCTGGCAGGCCTTCGGCCGCGGCTACGCGCCGGGTCCCGACGCCGCGCTGCCGCCCTACCTGCAGCCGGGTCACTTCGAGGCCCTGCGAGCCCGGGCCGGGCGGGTGAGCTACCGCCAGCAGTCGATGACCGCATTCCTGGCCGGCAGCCCGGACCGGAGCGCCGATGCCTACGTGCTCCTCGACGCGCAGGACTGGATGAGCGACGCGGACCTGACCGCCCTGTGGACCGAGATCACCCGCACCGCCCGGCCGGGGGCGCGGGTCATCTTCCGCACGGCCGCCGACGAGCGCTGCCTGCCGGGCCGGATACCGGACGCGATCCTGGAGGCCTGGGACTATGCCGAGGCCGAGAGCCGCGCGGGACAGGCCCGCGACCGCTCGGCGATCTACGGCGGCTTCCACCTCTACCGCCTGCGTGCCGCGTGAGCGACGCCGCGGACGCGATGGACCGGATGTACCGGCGCCAGCGCCATCTCTACGACGCCAGCCGCAAGTTCTATCTCCTCGGGCGCGATGGGGTCATCGCGGGGCTCGCCGTGCCAGCGGGCGGCGCCGTGCTGGAGATCGGCTGCGGCACTGGGCGCAACCTCGTGCACATCGCCCGGACCTACCCCGAAGCGGCCTGCCACGGCCTCGACGTCTCGGCGGCGATGCTGGCGACAGCCGCCCGCAGCGTGGCCTGTGCCGGGCTCGAACCCCGCATCCGCCTCGCGTGCGGGGACGCCACCGCCTTCGATCCGGAGGCGCTGTTCGGACGGTCGCGCTTCGACCGGATCGTGATTTCCTACGCTCTGTCGATGATCCCGCCCTGGGAGCGCGTGCTGGCCGAGGCCGCCGGACACCTCGCGCCGGACGGCCAGCTCCACGTCGTGGATTTCGGCGATCAGACCGGCCTGCCGCGACCCGTCCGCGTTGTCCTGAACCGCTGGCTGGCGGCATTTTCGGTGACGCCGCGGGCAGCCTTGCCGCAGACGATCGCGGATGTCGCCTCGGCCCTCGGCGCGGAGGCGCGGGTGCACCGGCGCTTCGCGGGCTACTGCGTGCACGCGGTGATCGCGCGCTGAGGCGGCGCGGCACGCTTTCGCCGGTCAGCGACCGCGGATTGATTCAGCCGGCTCCGGAACGCCCGGGCCCGACCCCGCATTGGGTTTGCGACGCGGCGGCTTCCAGGCCGCCCACACCAACCGGAGGTTTTCTGATGCGCAAGCTCCTCGTCGCCTTCCTGCTCCCCAAGCTCGTCTCCTACCTGCGCCGGCGCTATTCCGGCCGTCCGAGCCCGCGCCACTACTCCTGAGTGTCAGCGCGCCGGGACCACCTGCTGGCCCGGCGTGCCCATCCGGCGCAGGCGCGCCGCCCGTCGGCCGTAGCCGAAGTAGATCGCCAGGCCCACGACGAGCCACAGGGCGAGCCGCAGCCAAGTGTCCCCGGGTAGCCCGAGCATCAGCCCGAGGCAGGACCGGATGCCGAGGACCGGCACCACCGGCACGCCCGGAACCCGGAAGGGGCGGGGCCGCGCCGGGTCCGTCCGGCGCAGCACCAGCACGGCCGTGCAGATCACCAGGAAGGCGAAGAGGGTGCCGATGCTCACCAGTTCGCCCAGCAGGTCGATCGGGACCAGGCCCGCGACCAGGGCGGTCACCGCGCCGATGGCGATCTGGCTGGTCGCCGGCGTCCGGAAGCGCGGATGCACCCGGGCGAAGGCCGGCGGCAGCAACCCGTCCCGCGCCAACGCGTAGAAGATCCGGGCCTGCCCGTAGAGGGCGGCGAGTGCCGCCGTGGTCAGGCCGAGGATCGCCCCGATCTTGATCGCCACCGCGAAGGCGCCGAAGCCGATCGCCTCCACCGCCTTGGCGATGGGATCGGGCACGTCGAGGGCCCGATAGGGGACGAGGCCGGTGAGCACCGCCGCCACCGCCACGTAGAGCACCGTGCTGATCGCCAGTGACCCGAGGAGCCCGATCGGTGCGTCGCGCTGGGGGCGGCGCGTTTCGCCCGCCGCCGTCGAGATCGTCTCGAAGCCGATGAAGGCGAAGAAGACCACGCCGGCCCCGCGCAGGACCCCGCTCCAGCCGAACGCTCCGAAGGTGCCGGTGTTCTCCGGCACCAGGGGCGACCACAGGCCCACATCCACGTGGGCGGCACCCACCCCGACGAAGGCCAGGATGATCGCGACCTTGATCGCCACCATCACGGCGTTCACCCGGGTCGATTCGCGATTGCCGCGCACGAGAAGCAGGGTCAGCGCGCCGATGATGGCTGCCGCCGGCAGATCGAACCATGCGGTTGCGCCGCCGGGCAGGGTGGTGAAGGGGGCCGCCGTGAGCGACGGCGGCAGGTGCAGGCCGGCATCGCCGAGGAGCGAGCGGACGTAGCCCGACCAGCCCACCGCCACGGTGGCTGCGCTCATCGCGTATTCGAGGACGAGGTCCCAGCCGATGATCCAGGCGCAGGCCTCGCCCAGGGTTGCGTAGGCATAGGTGTAGGTGCTGCCCGGCGCCGGCACCATCGCGGCGAGTTCGGCGTAGCAGAGGGCAACGAATCCACAGGCGATGCCGCCGAGGACGAAGGACAGGGTCAGGCCCGGACCGGCATAGTTCGCGGCCGCCGTGCCGGTCAGGACGAAGATGCCCGCCCCGATCGTGGCTCCGACGCCGAGCGCCACGAGGTCGAAGGCCGAGAGGGCGCGCGGCAGGCGCGCGGCCTCGCCGCCCTCTTCGGCGTCCGCCAGGATGTCGGTGACGGATTTGCGCGCGGTGGGACTGCTGACCGTCATCGGCCGGACCTTCGCTTGGCGGTAGATCGCAGGCCAATTGGCGCAAATCCCGCGCCAGGGGTGTCCGACGTCGGGTCGGTCCGTGCGGCGAGCGACAACCTGCCCGTGTTGTCAGGATTCGGACTCTCTGGTACGGGAGCGTCCAGCATCAAGAGTCGGGGCGATCCCTGACGCCAACCTGCCTTCCCGGGCAAGGTGGCACCCTCCGCAAGACGGGTGGGGATGTGGCCGGACCGGCAACCAAACGGGCTTCGCCATATCTCTGTCTCGGTCGATCGCCGCGCTCCGGATGCGGACCATGCCAGACGAGAACGAGCCATGCCCCCCGAACCCCAGCAATTCGCGAGTGACAACTACGCCGGCATCTGTCCCGAGGCCTGGGCCGCGATGGAGGCGGCCAACCGGGGATCGGTGCCGGCCTATGGCGAGGACCCGTGGACGAAGCGGGCGGCCGATGCGTTCCGGAGCCTGTTCGAGACGGACTCCGCGGAGGTGTTCTTCGCGTTCAACGGTACCGCCGCCAACGCCCTGGCGCTGGCCTCGCTCTGCCAATCCTATCACAGCGTGATCTGCTCGGCCTCGGCCCATGTCGAGACCGACGAGTGCGGCGCCCCCGAATTCTTCTCCAACGGGTCGAAGCTCCTCGTGGTGGCGAGCCCCGACGGCAAGCTGAATCCGGCCCTGATCCGGAGCGTCGCCACGGGTCGCTCGGACATCCATTTCCCGAAGCCCCGGGTGGTGACGATCACTCAGCCCACCGAGACGGGTCAGCTCTACAGCCTCGCCGAGATCCGGGCGATCGCCGCCACCTGCCGGGACCTCGGTCTGCGCCTGCACATGGACGGGGCGCGCTTCGCCAATGCCTGCGCCAGCCTCGGCTGCAGCCCCGCCGACATGACCTGGAAGGTGGGCGTCGATCTCCTCTGTTTCGGAGGCACCAAGAACGGCATGGCGGCCGGCGAGGCGATCCTGTTCTTCGAGGCCGCGCTGGCGGAGGATTTCGGCTACCGCTGCAAGCAGGCCGGACAGCTCGCTTCGAAGATGCGCTTCCTCTCGGCCCCCTGGGTCGGCGTGCTGGAGGATGGGGCCTGGCTGCGCCACGCGGCCCACGCGAATGCCTGCGCGCAGCGCCTCGCCGCGGCCGTGGCGGACGTGAGCGCCTTCACGCTGATGTTCCCGGTGGAGGCCAACGCGGTGTTCCTGTGCGCCGCACCCGATCACCTCGAGGCTCTGCGCGCCCGGGGCTGGCGCTTCTACACCTTCATCGGCGGGGGCGCCCGCTTCATGTTCGCGTGGGATTCGGACCCCGTCCGGATCGAGGCCCTGGCCAGCGACATCCGGGCCGTGGCCGGCACCGAGGCCGCCGCGGCCTGAGCCCCCTTGAAACGTCTCCGCGCGGGACCGCGACACCCCGAGGGCTGGCGCCGGGGCGGGTTTCGTGTATGGTCCGCGCCGCTCCGACCCGTGCGAACGGGGCCGGGGCACAAGCTGCTTGTGGCCCTGACCGTGCTGGACGACATCCCGGCACCGGCCTTCCACGAGCGTGGCGCGGTCCTCGCGACGAGGCCGCCCTTTTTCGAAAACCCGTACCGAAAGGCACTGCGATGTCGATCACGGCAGAGCGCAAGACCGCGCTCATCAAGGAATACGCGACCGGCGGCAAGGACACCGGTTCTCCGGAGGTCCAGGTGGCGATCCTCACCGAGCGGATCACCAACCTGACCGGCCACTTCAAGACCCACGGCAAGGACAACCACTCCCGCCGCGGCCTCCTGAAGATGGTCTCGCAGCGCCGCTCGCTGCTCGACTACGTCAAGCGCAAGGACGAGGCCCGCTACCGCAGCCTCATCGAGCGTCTCGGCATCCGCCGCTAAGCACAGCGACTCCCACGCGGTTCCGGGCCCGGCCCGGGGCCGCGTTTTGACAGTTCGGGCTGCCGGAATGGGTCCGGCCACCCGAAGACCCGGGCGACTTGAAGGCGGATGCGTCGGGGACAGGATCGCGGGGGGCGCGGCATGCGGCGCCCCCTGCCATCTTGCCCCTGGCGGCGCCGGGTTCGCCCGACCGCAGGAAGGTGAGAATATGTTCGATATCCAACGCGAAGAGCTGATGTGGGGCGACCGCAAGCTCATCCTCGAGACGGGCAAGGTCGCCCGCCAGGCCGACGGCGCCGTGATGGCGACCTACGGCGAGACCTCGGTGCTGGCCACCGTCGTGTCCGCCAAGGAGCCCAAGGCCGGCATCGACTTCCTGCCGCTGACCGTGAACTACCAGGAGCGCGCCTACGCCGCCGGCCGCATTCCCGGCGGCTACTTCAAGCGCGAGGGCCGTCCGTCCGAGAAGGAGACCCTGGTCTCCCGCCTCATCGACCGCCCGATCCGCCCCCTCTTCGTCGAGGGCTGGCGCAACGACACCCAGGTCGTCGTCACCGTACTGACCCACGACCTCGAGAACGATCCCGACATCCTCGCGATGGTCGCGGCCTCCGCCGCCCTGACCCTGTCGGGCGTGCCCTTCATGGGCCCGATCGGCGCCGCCCGCGTCGGCTACGCCAACGGCCAGTACACCCTGAACCCGCACGTGGCCGACCTCGAGGCCTCGACCCTCGACCTCGTCGTCGCCGGCACCCAGGACGCCGTCCTGATGGTCGAGTCCGAGGCCAAGGAGCTCGACGAAGAGGTCATGCTCGGCGCCGTGATGTTCGGCCACAAGCACTTCCAGCCGGTCATCGAGGCGATCATCCGCCTCGCCGAGAAGGCCGCCAAGGAGCCCCGCAACTTCTCCGCGCCCGAGAACGGCGATGTGGAAGCCGCCGTGCTGGAGGTCTGCGAGGCGGATCTCCGCGCCGCCTACAAGAACACCGTCAAGCAGGAGCGCTACGCCGCCGTCGACGCCGTGAAGGCGAAGGTGATGGCCGCCCTCTGCGCCGAGGGCGCCGAGAAGTTCCCGGCCGAGAAGGTCAAGGCCGCGTTCAAGGAAGCGCAGTCGAAGGTCGTGCGCTGGAACATCCTCGACACCGGCTCGCGCATCGACGGCCGCGACGTGCGCACCGTGCGCCCGATCGAGTCCCAGGTCGGCGTGCTGCCCCGCGCCCATGGCTCCGCCCTGTTCACCCGCGGCGAGACCCAGGCCCTCGTGGTCGCCACCCTCGGCACCGGCGAGGACGAGCAGTTCATCGACGCGCTGGAAGGTACCTACAAGGAGACCTTCCTGCTGCACTACAACTTCCCCCCCTACTCGGTGGGCGAGACCGGCCGCATGGGCTCCCCGGGCCGTCGCGAGATCGGCCACGGCAAGCTCGCCTGGCGCGCCGTGCATCCCGTGCTGCCGCCGGCCCACGAGTTCCCGTACACGATCCGCGTCGTGTCCGAGATCACCGAGTCGAACGGCTCCTCCTCGATGGCCTCCGTCTGCGGCGCCTCGCTGTCGCTGATGGATGCCGGCGTGCCCCTGCGCCGTCCGGTGGCGGGCATCGCCATGGGCCTCATCCTCGAGGGTGAGCGCTACGCCGTGCTGTCCGACATTCTCGGCGACGAGGATCACCTCGGCGACATGGACTTCAAGGTGGCGGGCACCGAGTCCGGCATCACCTCCCTGCAGATGGACATCAAGATCGCCGGAATCACCGAGGAGATCATGAAGGTCGCCCTGCACCAGGCGCAGGAAGGCCGCGTCCACATCCTCGGCGAGATGTCGAAGGCGCTCACCGATGCCCGTCCGGAGCTCGGCGAGTACGCGCCCCGCATCGAGACCATGCAGATCCCCACCGACAAGATCCGGGAAGTGATCGGCACCGGCGGCAAGGTGATCCGCGAGATCGTCGAGAAGACCGGCGCCAAGATCAACATCGACGACACCGGCACGGTGAAGATCGCCTCCAGCGACGGCAAGGCCATCAAGGCCGCCTACAACTGGATTCGCTCGATCGTGGCGGAGGCCGAGCCGGGCATGATCTATGACGGCACCGTCGTAAAGACGATGGAGTTCGGCGCCTTCGTGAACTTCTTCGGCGCCAAGGACGGTCTCGTCCACATCTCGGAGCTCGCCGCGCAGCGGGTCGCCAAGGTGACGGACGTCGTCAAGGAGGGCCAGAAGGTCAAGGTGAAGTTCCTCGGCCAGGACGACCGCGGCAAGATCCGCCTCTCGATGAAGGTCGTCGACCAGGAGACCGGCGAGGACATCACCGAGAAGCTCAAGGCCGAGCGCAACGCCGAGCAGGACCGCGCCCGCGGACCCCGCCAGGAGGCGTGAGCCGCCGGGTCCGGCCGGGTGCGCGAGCGCCCGGCCGGACCGTTGAAACGAGAAGAGCGCGGCCCTGGCGGGACCGCGCTCTTCTCGTTTGGACGACGACGGAACCCGCGATCGGCCGGAGGTCAGGCCGCCCGCTCCTGCAGGTGTGCGACCAGCAGGGCGGCGGCGCTGTCCGGGTCGCGATCGTTCCAGATCGTGCACTCGGCCTCGATCGTGACGACGCGGTCGAGGCGGGTGCGCAGGTCGCCGTCCTCGGGCCGGGCCCGGGCGGCGAGGCGCCGGGCCAGCACCTCGGGCGCTGCCGTGATGGCGACGACGCCGACATGCGGCAGGGTCTCCCGGGCCAGCCCCACGATCCGGCGGGAGACGTTGCAGATCACCACCCGTCCGGACCGCGCCTGGTCTCGGGTCTCGCCGGGGATCGCGTAGCCGAGACCGTGCGCCCGCCAGTGCAGGGCGAAGGCGCCGGCGGCGGCGCCTTCGGTGAAGGCCTCCTCCGTGAGGGCGATGTTGTCCTCGTGGGCCGACGGTGCCCGGGTGACGAGGCGGCGCGGGAAGACGAAGCGTGGATCCGGGCCGAGCGCATCCCGCGCCAGGCGCAGGAGAGTGTCCTTGCCGGCCCCGCTCGGGCCAACCACCAGGACGAAGCCGCCGGGCATCACACCACCCGTTCGCCGGCGCGCCAGACCTGGCGCACCACCGGCACGCCGCGGGCGAGGCGGACGCGGACGAGGTCGGCGCGCAGGCCGGGATCGAGGCGGCCCCGATCGACCAGGCCGGTGGCGCGGGCGGGGTTGGCGGTGACGGTGGCGACGGCCTGGGGCAGGGTGATGCCGGGGACGCGCTCGGGCAGCCCGAAGGCCGCCATCAGCAGGCTCGCCGGCACGTAATCCGAGGACAGGATGCTGAGGGTGCCGGCCTCCGCCAGGGTGTGGGCCGCGACGTTGCCGGAATGCGAGCCGCCCCGGATCAGGTTGGGGGCTCCCATCATCACGGTGATGCCGGCCGCGTGCGAGGCCTCGGCGGCCTCCAGGGTGGTGGGGAACTCGGCGAGCACCACCGATTCGTCCCGCGACAGCGCGACGTCCGCCAGGGTGGTGTCGTCGTGGCTGGCGAGGGGGATGCCGCGCGCATGGGCGAGCGCCACCAGGGCGGGACGGTTGACCGCGTTGAGGGCGCGGCCGTCGCGCATCTTGCGCTCGGTGTTGCGCTTGATCTCCTCCAGGGAGCGGCCGCCGCGCCCGGCATACACGTAGTACTTGTCGACGTCACGGAACTGGCGCTGGCCCGGCGTGTGGTCCATCAGCGACAGCAGGCCGATGGCGTAGCGCTCGGCGAAGGCCTGCACGGTCTCGACCACGTCGGTCGAGGGAATCTCGCAGCGCAGGTGCGTGCGGTGCTCGGCCCGGAACAGGCCGGCCTCCTGCGCCTCCGCCAGGGCGCCGGCGAGCAGGGTGAGCTCGGTGCCGAGGCCGCTGCCGTCCGGGTCGGTGCCGGCGCGCAGCGAATCGAACACCGTGGTGATGCCCGACGCCGCGATCTGCGCGTCGTAGGCCAGCACCGCCCCGAGGGGATGCCAGCGCACGCCGGGGCGCGGGGCGTAGTGGCTCTCCAGGTGGTCGGTGTGGAGCTCGACGAGGCCCGGGATGACGGTGTCGCCGGCGCAGTCGAGGCCGCGCTCGGGGGCGCGGCCGGTGCCGATCTCGGCGATGCGCCCGTCGACCATTGCGAGCCAGCCCTCCTCGACCCGGTCGGGCAGGACGAGGCGCGCGTTCTCGAGGATCGCGACCCGGTCCATCAGGCTCGCCTGGTCCCGCATGCTCTGTTCCCGATCCCGAATCATGCCGCCAGCGTCCCGCGGAAGGTCGAGACGTCGACGATGCGCGTCGCCACCGCCGCGCGGACGTCCGCGTCGTGGAAGATGCCGAGGATGGCGGTGCCGGCGGCCCGCTTCTCGGCGATGAGCTCCACCACCACGGCGCGGTTCTTCGCGTCGAGGGAGGCGGTGGGCTCGTCCATGAGCAGGATCGGCCGGTCGGCGATCAGGCCCCGGGCGATGTTCACCCGCTGCTGCTCGCCCCCCGAGAAGGTGGCGGGCGGGAGCGCCCACAGGCGCTCGGGCAGGTCGAGGCGGGCCAGGAGGTCGGCCGCCCGGGTCCGGGCCGCCGCGGCGTCGAGGCCGCCCTCGAGGCCGGCGGCCTCCACCACGGCGCGGGCGCCGACCCGGGGAATCACCCGCAGGAACTGCGAGACGTAGGCGAGGGTGGTGCGGCGCAGGCCCAGGATCTCCCGCGGCGCGGCCGTGGCGAGGTCGACGATGCGGGCGCGATCGCGGACCCGGATCGCCCCGGCGGCGCAGCGGTAATGGCCGTAGGCCATCTTCAGCAGGGAGGACTTGCCCGCGCCGGAGGCGCCGCCGAGCACGACGCACTCGCCCGGATGGACCGCCAGGGTGGCGCCGGCGATCACCGGCAGCACGGCGCCGCCGCGCAGATGCAGGGTGAAGCTCTTGCCCACGTCCTCGAAGGCCAGGAGAGGAGAGGAGGGCGTCATGCGGCGAGCACCGAGGAGACGAGGAGCTGGGTGTAGGCGGCCTGGGGATCGTCGAGGACCTGGTCGGTCAGGCCGGTCTCGATCACCCGGCCCGCCCGCATGACGAGGACGCGGTGCGAGAGCAGGCGCGCCACGGCGAGGTCGTGGGTGACGATGATGACCGCGAGGCCGAGCTCGGCCACCAGCCCCCGGATCAGGTCGAGGAGGCGGGCCTGGACCGAGACGTCGAGGCCCGAGGTCGGCTCGTCCATGAGCACCAGGCGGGGCGCGGTGACGAGGTTGCGGGCGATCTGCAGGCGCTGGCGCATGCCGCCGGAGAAGCGCGTCGGCGGGTCGTCGATCCGGTCGGGGGCGATCTCGACGCGGGCGAGCCAGTCGAGGGCGGTGGCGCGGATGCGGCCGTAATGGCGCTCGCCCACCCCCATCAGGCGCTCGCCGACATTGCCCCCGGCCGAGACCGCCATGCGCAGGCCCTGCGTGGCGTCCTGGCGCACGAACCCCCAGTCGGTGCGCATCAGCGCGCGCCGCTCGACCAGGCTCAGGGTGTCGAGGTCGCGCGTGGCGCCGTCGCGCATGCGGTAGGCGACGGAGCCCGCATCGGCCGCGACCTCGCCGGCGACGAGCGAGAGCAGGGTCGACTTGCCGGAGCCCGATTCGCCGACCACCGCCAGGACCTCGCCGGGGTCGAGGGTGAAGCCGATGCCGTCGCAGGCGAGGCGGCGGCCGTAGCGCTTGGTCAGGCCCTCGACGGTCAGGAGCGGTTCCATCACGCGGCCTCTCCGGTCTGGCCGTCGGCGCGGCGGGTCTCACCAAGGCGGGTCTCGCAATGATCGGTGTCCGAGCAGACGAACATCCGCCCGCCGGCATCGTCGAGGACGACCTCGTCGAGATAGACGCCCTCCGCGCCGCAGAGGGCGCAGGGGCGGTCGAAGCGCTGGACCCGGAAGGGATGGTCCTCGAAGTCGAGGCTGCGCACCCGCGTGTAGGGCGGGATCGCGTAGATGCGCTTCTCGCGGCCGGCCCCGAAGAGCTGGAGGGCGGGGCAGTCGTCCATCTTGGGGTTGTCGAATTTCGGGGTCGGGGAGGGGTCCATCACGTAGCGGCCGGCCACCTCCACCGGATAGGCGTAGGTGGTGGCGATGTGGCCGTGGCGGGCGATGTCCTCGTAGAGCTTCACGTGCATGAGGCCGTACTCGGCGAGCGCGTGGAGCTGGCGCGTCTCGGTCTCGCGCGGCTCGAGGAAGCGCAGGGGCTCGGGGATCGGCACCTGGTAGACGAGGACCTGCCCCTCGGCCAGCGGCGCCTCGGGGATGCGGTGGCGGGTCTGGATCACCGTGGCCTCGGCCGTCCGGGTCGTCGTGGCGATGCCCGCGGTGGCGGTGAAGAAGCGCCGGATCGAGACCGCGTTGGTGGTGTCGTCGGCGCCCTGGTCGATCACCTTGAGCACGTCGGCGGCGCCCAGGATCGCGGCGGTGACCTGCACGCCGCCGGTGCCCCAGCCGTAGGGCATCGGCATCTCGCGGGCGGCGAAGGGCACCTGGTAGCCGGGGATCGCGATGGCCTTGAGGATGGCCCGGCGGATCATCCGCTTCGTGCCCTCGTCGAGATAGGCGAAGTTGTAGCCGGCGCCGGCCGGGACGGTGACGGCGGCCGTCGCGGGCGCCGCGGCGGGATTGGGTGGGTTCATTCGGCGGCCTCCCGCAGGGGGGATTCGTCTGCGTCCGATTCGGGCGCGGCCGGCGCGGCCGCCCGGGCGGCGTGCTCGGCGCGCAGGCGCCGCACCAGTTCGAGCTCGGCCTGGAAGTCGACGTAGTGCGGCAGCTTCATGTGCTCGACGAAGCCCGTCGCCTGCAGGCTGTCGCAATGGGCCAGCACGAATTCCTGGTCCTGGGCCGGCACCGCCACGGCCTCGCCGAGCTCGGCCGCCCGCAGCGAGCGGTCCACCAGCGCCATGGCCATGGCCTTGCGCTCGCCCTGGCCGAAGACGAGGCCGTAGCCGCGGGTGAATTGCGGCGGCACCGCGCCGTGGCCGTGGAACTGGTTGATCATCTGGCACTCGGTCAGTTCGACCGTGCCGAGGCCGACCGGAAAGCCGAGCTCCTCCGGGATGAAGGCGAGCTCCACCGCCCCGACCCGGATCTCGCCGACGAAGGGATGGGTGCGGCCGTAGCCGCGCTGCGTCGAGTAGCCGAGGGCGAGGAGAAAGCCCTCGTCGCCCCGGGCCAGCCCCTGGAGCCGCACCGCGCGGTCGGCGGGGTAGTCCACCGGCTCGCGGGTGAGGTCGCCCACGGGGGCGCCCGCGTCCGGGGGCGAGGGTTCCAGCAGGCCCGCCTGGCCCAGGAGGTCGGTGACCCGCGGGCAGGCGTCGGCATCGGCCTCCGGCTCCGCCTCGGCGGCGGGATCGGGGCCGCGGCCGGGCGAATCTCCGTCGGCCAGGCCGAAATCCACGAGGCGGTGGGTGTAGTCGAAGGTCGGGCCCAGCACCTGCCCGCCGGGCAGGTCCTTGAAGGTGGCGGAGATGCGCCGCGCCAGCGTCATCGCGCCGGTGTCGACCGGCTCGGTGGCGCCGAAGCGCGGCAGGGTGGTGCGGTAGGCCCGCACCAGGAACACCGCCTCCACCACGTCGCCCCGGGCCTGCTTCAGGGCGAGGGCGGCCAGATCCGGATCGTAGAGGGAGCCCTCGGTCATCACCCGGTCGACGAGGAGGCGCATCTGCTCGCGGATCTGCGCCACGGTAAGCTCGGGCACGGCCGGGTCGCCGCGCCGGACCTCGGCCAGGAGCCGGTGGGCGTTGTCGATGGCGGCCTCGCCGCCCTTCACGGCTACGTACATGGCAGAGCCTTCGAACCCGGGAGGGCCTCCGAACCCGAAAGGGCCTCCGACCCGGAGAGAGACTCGGCGACGGGCCGGGCCGAGCGCGGCAACCCGGCGAGGCGGCCCGGCGCGACGAGAAGGCAGTCGATCCCCAGGGGGAAGCCCGCATGGTTGGCGGCCCAGCGCGCGGCCCAGTCGGCGGGCAGGGGCCCGGCGGCGAGCCGCGCCGTGCCGCGGATGCCGGCTCCCGCGAAAACCTGCCCCGTGAAAGCCTGCCCGGCCCCGTCGGAGAGGGTCTCGACGGCGAGGATCAGGGTGGCGGAGGCGTCCGGGTAGGCGGGGGTCCCCTGCGCGAAAGCCGTGAAGGCCGGGCAGCGGGCGGGATCGGCGATCAGCGCGAAGGCCGCCTGTCCGGGATTGGCGACCAGGGGCGCCCCGGTGTGGAAGCGCAGGAAGGCGGCGACCGCCGGTTCGCCCCGCAGCGGCGCATCGAGCCAGACCGGCGTCTCGGCATCGGTGAGCGCCAGGGCCAGGGCCGCGAGCTCGGGGGTGAGGG